>CAZNVM010000275.1:0-6117 GCA_964576215.1 uncultured Planctomycetaceae bacterium | reverse complement strand
AACATCATGATGGACGCCCTGCTGCGAGCAGTAGGATAGACAGCAGGCGGCAGTTGGCAGATTTCTGCTGTCTGCTGTCTGCTGTCTGACACCTCACAAAGAAAGATGGTTCGTTTAACACGCCTCAATAACACGGAATTTCTGCTGAACGCGGAGTTGATTAAGTTCGTGGAAAGCTGCCCGGACACGGTGGTCACGCTGATCAACTGCGAAACGCTGATGGTCCGCGAAACCGTCGACGAAGTCGTCCGACGTGTTATGACGTACCACCAGACGAAAAACCTTATCCCGAAGGAAATAACGAACTAATTACTAATTACGAATTACGAT
Organism: uncultured Planctomycetaceae bacterium; assembly: GCA_964576215.1. Classification (GTDB taxonomy): domain Bacteria; phylum Planctomycetota; class Planctomycetia; order Pirellulales; family Thermoguttaceae; genus JAVBSX01. Next base: position 5,787 of record CAZNVM010000275.1, on the reverse strand, counting down.
TTTTCAAAAGTAATTCGTAATTCAATTGTACCACTGCGGTTCCAACACCTCCATAAAAGACATGGTTAACAAACCTATTATCCCTCTCGACATCGATGACGATGATTTCAACGATGATCAGCCCAGCTTGACCAATATTTCCGTTTATAATTTGCCGGTTTACCGACACACGGGATTATTTCAAGATACGGAACCTGTTGCCAGACCGGAACACAGACCTCAGTCGAGCAAATTGCTGTTTCCCATCGCTTGTGTCATCATTTTCGTTCTCGTTTTCTACGGTTTCCTTCTCTCTCAAGGCATACCGCAAAAATGGACGGAAAGTGTCAATGCTCCCACTGAAGCTCACGATGTCAATGCTCCCGCTGAAGAAGCCGCCGAGGACAGTGCTCCTGTTGAAGCCACCGAAGAAGTTGAGACCACTGAAAAAGTTGAAACCACCGAAGAGTCCGTCAAGGAACATCCGTGTCCGTCCATTGTTATGATTGCTCCCTTCGCGGGACTGTTGCTTTGCATCGCATTTCTCCCTCTGCTTCCGGCCACCGCCTACTGGTGGGAACACAACACGAATAAATTTCTCGTTGCCACCAGCCTCGGGGCGGTAACGTTGCTCTACTATTACTTCGGATGCCATTTTCCCGTCGAGGGACACTGGCCGGGGCACAGCGTGGTCGACCCGGCGGTGGACGGCGGATTTGCCGTTGTCAAAACCGTGTTTGCAAATGCGATTATGAGCGAATTTATTCCGTTCATTGTCCTGCTTTTTTCGCTTTTTGTCATTACCGGCGGTATTCGTATCAGCGGCAACTTCAAGGGAACGCCGTTTATCAACACCGTCATTTTGGCCGTCGGAGCACTTTTGGCGAGTTTCATCGGGACGACCGGTGCCGCGATGCTTCTTATCCGGCTTTTGCTCGAAATCAATCGGAGGCGGAAATACAGGGTTCACACGGTCATTCTTTTCATTTTTACCGTCTGCAATGCTGGCGGCTGCCTGACACCGCTTGGCGATCCTCCGCTTTTTCTCGGTTATTTGCGAGGGGTTCCGTTTGAGTGGACGCTTTTGCACTTGTGGCCCGCATGGCTGTTTTTGAATGTGGTTCTCCTCATTTTTTATTTTTTCTGGGACTCCTGGTTTTACCAACGGGAATCCTACAGATACCGGCAACGCGGTATGACCAGCCGGGTGAGACTTCTCGTGGCCGGTTGGGGAGTGAACGTCCCGCTTTTGCTCGGGGTCGTGGCATCGGTGGCGTTTCTCGCTCCGAACAAACCGTTTATGGGCTACGAAAGTTGCCATCCCCCGTATTATTTACGTGAGGCCGTTCAATTGGGACTCGCCGCCGTTTCACTTCTCGTCGGTCGTTCCAGTGTCCGGAGGAAGAATGCGTTCAACTTTTTGGCAATCGGCGAAGTGGCGGCACTGTTTTTCGGTATTTTTATCTGTATGCAGGCACCGCTGCAAATTATCAATGTCGAAGGAAAAAATATGGTGACCCGCGTTGAAGAAAAAACCGGACTCGGCAAGGAAATGCTCTTTTTCTGGACCACCGGTTCGTTGAGTTTGGTACTGGACAACGCTCCCACGTATGTCGTTTTCTTCGAAACGGCAAAAACGTTGTCACCAGGGTTGACCGAGGAAGAAGCAAGGGAGGCATGGAAAGCGACGGGAAGCAAGCGGGAACTTGATCTTGTGCGCGTTGGAAAAAGCGGTTTTATTGATAATCATCTGTTGATCGCCGTCGCTTTGGGAACGATTTTTATGGGGGGAATGACGTACATCGCCAATGGTCCCAACTTTATGGTGAAGGCGATTGCGGACTGCTCCGGAATAAAGATGCCGAGTTTTTTCGGCTTTATGGTGTACAGTTGCGTTATTCTCCTGCCGGCGATTATTTTGACATCACTGTTTTTCCTGTAGGGAAGCAGGGCATAGGGCATAGGGCATAGGGCATAGGGCATAGGGAGGAAACAGAAAATAGGTTTTACTTAATTACCTGTTTCCGGCTTGGGTATAGTAATTCGTAATTCGTAATTCGTAATTAAAAAGTAATTCGTAATTAAAAAGTAATTCGTAATTAAAAAGTAATTCGTAATTAAAAAGTAATTCGTAATTAAAAATGGACATCGGAACTGTAGTAGGCCTGATTCTCGGAACGGTGATGATTGCGATCTCCGTTCCCTTGGGGGGCGGCTCGTTTGGGGCGTTTTGGAACACGTCCGGTATCGTGATGGTGTTCTGCGGTGCGGCGTGTTGCGTCTTGACCAGTTTTCCGCTGAAACACGTCATGAAGTTCATGGCCATCGTCAAAAAAGCGGTTTTCAACAAGGAAGTTGATCTGATTACGGCAATCGAACAAATCGTTTCCCTGGCCGAGTCGGCACGCCGGGAAGGGCTCCTTTCCCTGGAAAACCGAATCGAAGAGATCAACGATCCTTTTCTTCGGCTCGGGATTCGCATGGCGATTGACGGCATGGGAGCGGACATTGTCGAAAGTGTCATGCGGACGGAAGTGGATGCCGTTGCCGGGCGTCACGAAGGGGGCAAGGCCGTATTGGAAGCGTATGCAAAGTACGCTCCGGCAATCGGGATGATGGGAACCCTCATCGGGTTGGTCATCATGCTCGGAAACATGAGTCCGGAAACGCTCGGGCCCGGAATGGCGGTCGCCATTTTAACGACGCTTTATGGAGCGTTCATCGCAAATATCCTTTGTTTACCGGTGGCCGATAAACTTGCGTTTTTCAGTGCCGCCGAACTGCTTCGTATGGAAGTAACCATTCGCGGCATCGTTTCGATTCAGTCCGGCGAAAATCCTCGCGTTATCAAACAAAAACTCCTCTCCTTCATCCCGCCAAATTCCCGCCCGGCGGAAGAAGAAGCGGCAGCGTAAATTCTGAATTACGAATTACGAATGAAGTTTGATACTTGCATATAATTCGTAATTCGTAATTCGTAATTAAAAAAACATGGCCAGAGAAAAGAAATGTCCACCTGCCGGGGCACCGGAATGGATGGTAACTTACGGCGACATGATGGGGTTGCTTCTGACCTTTTTCATCATGCTTTACGCCATGAGTTCGATTGACGAGACGAAAGCGACGACGGTCTCCGAAGCGTTTAGCCTCCAGTTTGGACCGTCGGCTCAAACGGTTCCCGCACCGGGAATGCAACTGCCGGCCAATTCCAACAAACAGACGGCCAACGTTTCAGGGCGTGCCAGACGAAACCAAACCTTTATGGGGGGTAACCCGGTTTTGGCCCCTCATGGGGATTACGCTTCGGTACGAACCGTCCGACCGAAACAGGACAAAATCACCGGGGGCGTCATCTACTTCGCTTTGGGACTGGATGAACTTGACGATGCCGCCAGGGAAGATATTCGTGCCATCGCGGACCAGCTTCGCGGCACACCGTACAAAATCCTTGTCAAAGGGCACACCTCAATTGAACCGGGAATCCACGCGAATAATCTTGACGTTCTCGCGTTCAACCGTGCCGTCAACGTCAAGCATGAATTGATTCGGCTTGGGGTCGACGGAAAATTGATTCAAGTTACGTCGGTCGGTCCGAACGAACCGGTTCCCGCTTCGCTCAGCACGCCGGGCCGCACTCCGCAAGAGGCCAATGCGTTCGTCGAAGTGATGAAACTGCTTGAACTTCCCGAACGGGTGGGAGAATAACGCCGATGTGTAAGGAATCGGCAAAAAGAGCGTCAACCGTCTTTCAAAAATCGTCCGGGAGTTGTTTCATCTGTTCCAGGTTGAATACCGGGCCTTCTTTACAGATGTACACCGGGCCGCAATTGCAACGTCCGCACTTACCGACGCCGCATTTCATACGGTTTTCCAGGCTGGTGTAAATGTCGGCGTTTTTCATTCCGGCCTTTTCGAGAACCGGTAGTGAGAATTTAATCATGATCGGCGGTCCGACGACCAGTGCGGCGGCGTTTTGGGCGTTGAAATTCGCTTCTTCGAGAATTTTCGGCACAAACCCGATCTTTCCGTTCCAGTCGGGCGTCTCTCCGCCGGGATCAACCGTTTGGAGCACTTCGACGTTCGGGAAGGCGGCCCATTTCGCCAAGTCGTCCCGAAAAACAAGATCGCCGACGGTTCTCGCACCGTAGACGATTGTGATTTTACCGTATTTTGCACGGTCTTCCAAAGCGTACCAGATTGCACAACGGATCGGCGGCATCGCAATTCCCCCGCCGACGAACACGAGGTCTTTTCCTTCCCAATCCTTCATCGGGTAAAAATTTCCGTAGGGCCCGCGAAAGCCGATGGTGTCGCCCGGTTCGACCGCCCACATCGCTTCGGTTACACGACCGGTTTTGCGAAAACAAAACTCGATGAAATCTTTCCAATTGGAGCTGGAACAGATATTGAACGTTGATTCGCCGACTCCGAAAACGCTGAACAAACCGAATTGACCGACCTGGAAGGAGAAATGGTTTTGCAGTTCGGCGTCCTGGAAACGGATTTTCACCGACTTGACGTCAACGGTATGCCGCGTCACTTCCAACACTTCCATCAGTTCCGGCTTATAGATATTCGATGACATAATCTTTATTTTCCTGGATTTTTCAAAACCACGAGCAGGTGAATCCGCCGTCGACGTACAGGGCGGTTCCGGTGATGTAGCTTCCGGCTTTTTGCGACAATAACAGCAACGCCGCACCGACGAGTTCGTCCGGCGTTCCATACCGGTTCATCGGGGTGCCTCGCATGATATTTTCCACCCGCTTTTCGTCAAGGAGTTTGCGGTTCTGTTCTGCCGGGAAAAAGCCGGGACAAATTGCGTTGACCCGAACGTTCCGGGTTGCAAATTCCTGAGCGATGTTTTTCGTCAGGTTGACGACCGCTGCTTTACTGGCACCATAAGCGAACACCAGGGAAAGCGGTCTGTCCGACGTAACGCTTCCGATGTTGAGGATCGAACCGCCGCCGGTTTCGAGCATGGATTCGATGAAAATCTGGCACGCTTCCATCGTGCCTTTGAGATTGACCGCCAGGATTTTGTCCCAAACGTCGGGATCGACTTCGAGGAACGGGTTACCCATGTTAATTCCAGCACAATTGACGAGCATGTCCACCTTTGCCGGTTGCGATGGAGCTTTCGCAAGCGACGTTTTCAAGAGCGATTTGATCGAATCGCGGTCGGTAATATCGACGACGGCGTAATCAACGTCGATTCCGAGCGGCTTAAGCGTTTCGATCCGGGCCAGACATGCTTCCTCCCCCCGGTCGGCAAGGATGACTTTGGCCCCTGCTTGAGCGATTCCCGCCGCAAGAGCACCGCCAAGTTCACCGGCACCGCCGATAATGACTGCAAGTTGACCGTCAAGGCCGAAAAGGTTTTTTAAATAGGCTGAAGAAGACATGGCAAATGAGTGGAACGTGAGAGTTGACAGTAATCCAGCGAATTATACCGAATCAGACCGCAACGTAAACCCGCCTGTTTGGGCGATTTTCAGCAGGCCGCCTGACGGCCAGTGAGTGAACCCCATCAGAGCCGCGCACGCAGTAAGCGGTGATCCCGGCGGAAACGTGAAAACCGCTCCGTGCGCGGCTCTGATTGTGGGCGACTCTGATTGTGCATGGCTCGTTGACGTGTTCAAGCAAAATCTCAATTTATTGACGTTGTATCAGTCCGTCGACAAGTTTACGATTTTTACTGATTTTACCGTCATTTCGCTTCGCTTCATTCCGGCTTTTATTGGGGGAGATGAATAAAAGCCGGAATGGAGCATCGCGAAATGACGGTCTCGATACAAACTTGTCGAC
>CAZNVM010000274.1:0-6534 GCA_964576215.1 uncultured Planctomycetaceae bacterium | reverse complement strand
GGAAAAAAGAAACTCGAAATCGCCGTTTTTGCACCCCTTTGGCGGCGATCCGCCCCAGAAATCTCGGTTTTTACAGAAAAATGGCCGCAAATTTTTTTCAAAATTTTACCAAACCGGGTATCGCTGTCGAACTTGGGCTAGTCGCCTCGTTCTGCGAGGCGCATCACCGTTTGAAGCGGAACACCGTTCGCAACGGCAATCGCTTTTGCGGATTCGTATTCCGGCGTGAAACGTTGCGAACCGTTCGGCAAAATCGCAATTTTTCCGGCGATTTCCCCCCACGGTGTTGAGGCGGTGGACGCTTCCCGCTTGAGGTAAGTTCGTTGGACTTGCGACTTGCGAATTCCGAGCGTCGAAGTTTCCGTAAACAAAATCCGCTCCACTTCGCAAACCACTTCCTCGCGGCACAGAACCGTCAGCGTAATCGCCGGACGCCCCTTTTTCATCTGAATCGGTGTCGTGTAAACGTCAAGCACCTCCGGAATCCAAAGTTTTTCCAGAACGAAACCGAGAATTTCTCCGCTCATGTCGTCGAGATTGGTTTCCAATTTCCAAATGTGTTCCGACGGCAGACGGCAGACGGCGGACGGCGAATCGATAGCCTCGCCGAGAATGAGGCGTAAAACGTTCGGCTGCTCGTGAAAATCCTTCGTTCCGGCCCCGATCCCGATTTTTTGGACGGTCATCGCAGGCATCGAACCATAAGACTTCACGAATTCCGCAAGAATGGCAGCCCCGGTCGGCGTGGTGAGTTCAAACGGAATGTTCGACGGAGCAATCGGGATTCCGGCAAGGAGTTCCGCCGTTGCCGGAGCAGGTACGGAACAGACGCCGTGTGCAATTCGAACGGTTCCGCAACCGGTAGGGACCGGCGACGCCGTGAGCGAGTCGAGGTTGAGAAAATCGAGGCCGACGACGGTTGCGACGATGTCCGCGATGGAATCGACCGCTCCGACTTCGTGAAAATGAACCTGCTCAATGGATTGGCCGTGAACTTTCGCTTCGACTTCGGCGATCCGGTGAAACAGACGACCGGCGGTCGCTTTCTGCTTCGGCGTAAGCAGGGAACTTTTTTCGATGATTTCAAGAATGGCGTGCAGGTGCCGATGAGCGTGTTCATGTGGAGCGTGGACATGAATTTTCGCGGCACGAAATCCGCAACGGCGAACGGTTTCCGCACTCAGCGAAACACCGGGAAGTTGGAGCGAACGCACGGCATCGTTCAAAAGTTCCAGAGGCACACCGACGTCAACGAGTGCGCCGAGCATCATATCGCCGCTGATTCCGGAAAGGCAATCCAAATAACCTGTTTGCATCGAAAGACTCATGGGAAAAGGGAAATAAAATGGCAACGTTTTCGTTGTACCCGGTTTCCCGCTCTTGTCAATTGTAACGCCCCCCTTTTCCTCGCTGGCGACAGGCCGCGAAGTTTTACCAATAGCAATGGTAGCCGGGAACGAAGCGCAGCGCAGTGACCGGATTTCCCCGCGATTCGGTCCGGTCGCTTCACTCCGTTGCGCTCCCGGCTGCCATTCATACAAACTTGTTGGGGACCATCACTTCAGACCTGATTTTGCGGCGTTCCTTTGAGGAACATGGCGAGGTTTTCTGCGGCGATGACCATCAATCTTGCACGGCTTTCAAAGGTTGCCCAAGCGATGTGCGGGCTGATGTAACAATTTTTCGCGTCGAGAAGCGGATTGTCCCGCTTCGGTGGTTCCACGGCGAGAACGTCCAAACCCGCTCCGGCAATTTTTCCGGCGTTCAAGGCGTCGGCAAGGGTCTGTTCGTGAATCAACGGTCCCCGGGCCGTGTTGATGAGAAAGGCGGACGGTTTTACCTTGGCGAGAAACCCGGCGTCGATCATTTCGCGGTTCTCCGCCGTGAGCGGGCAATGAAGCGAAATCACATCGCTTTCCCGTGCCAATTGGTCCAGTGTTACCGAAGAAACGGGAACGCCGTCCACGTCAATTGCTCCTTTTTGCAGCCGGGGACCGAATGCGACGACGTTCATTCCGAACGAATGAGCAATTTTCGCAACAGCGCGACCGATGGTGCCAAGACCGATGATTCCGAACGTTTTACCGTACAATTCCAACGGTGTGATGTTCCAGTAACAGAAATCCCGGCATCGCGACCAGGTTCCGGCACCAACCTCCGCATGATGTGACGCCAGATGAAACGAAAGGTTGAGAAGGTGCGCAAACGTGCATTGCACCACCGACGCCGTGCTGTATTTCGGAACGTTGGTAACAACGATGTTGCGTTCCCGTGCGGCGTCGCAATCGACGGCGTTGATCCCGGTCGAAAGAAGTCCGATGTATCGCAAATCGGGAAGCTGTGCCATGATCTCCGCACTCAAAACCGTCTTGTTGGTAATGAGAGCGGTTGCACCCTGGGATCGCGGGAGAACCATTTCCGGACTGGAGAAATCGAACACTTCCAATTCCCCCAGAGCCGCAAACGCTTCCCAACTCAAATCGCCGGGATTCAAACACTTGCCGTCAAGAACGACGATTTTCATGGCGTTTATTTCCCCATGTTACGAAGGTTTTTGATGCACGCTTCGATCCCGCCGAGGTCGTTGGCACTACCGACCTCGTGTTCGACGACGTACCATTCGGTTCCGCCGACGGTTTCGCAAAGTTCGAACACTCGCTTCCAATCGACTTTCCCTTCGCCGACCGGGGCACCGTTGTCGCTCCATTCCTTGAGGTGAATCGCTTTGGATCGGCCGGGGAATTTGGAGATCGGCTCGTAAGGATCGCCGCCGCCGGCAAGACAGTTGCCGATGTCCATTTGCATAAAAACGTTTTGCCGTGTTCGTGCAAAGAAGCGGTCCCATGCCGTTATGCCGTCGATTTTCTTGAAATCACCGCCGTGAGCGTGATACCCAAGTTCCATGTTGAGTTTGTTCAGTTTGTCGGCCAACTCGTTGAAGAGATAGGCCGTGATTTCATTCCCCTGCTTGGTGGAAAGGGCTTCATCAATTCCGCCGGGCACGATAATAAACGGCGTTCCGAGCGTTTTGTGCAGTTCGACGGTTTTGTCGAAATTTTCGCTGCCGATCAAATCCTGCAACCGGGTATGCGTTCCACTGCATTTGAGACCGTTGTCGTCAAGCATTTTGCGAATGTCTTTGGCATCATGTCCATAGTATCCGGCAAATTCAACGCCGTCATAGCCCATCGCTTTTATCGCTTTGAGGACAGCGGCGAGGTCTTTCGCGGCGGCTTCACGGACGGAATACAGCTGAACGCTGATTGGAATCTTCTTCTTGTCGGTACTTTGCGCCATTGCTGCCTGAAGGCCGGAAACACCAATCCCGAGGGCGACCACCCCAGCGGAATTTCTTAAAAAGGTTCTGCGGTTCATAAAAATCTCCCAAAAAGTGAAAAAAGAAACTGCCATCACGGTGGGAAGATTGTACCGCAAACCGAACCGTTGGTCTACTGACCGTGCATAAATGGCAGGAGGATTGCAAAGTCCCTGGGAACGCAGGCTTCCAGCCTGCGCGAAGGTTGCGGAATGAAGTCTCCGCCCTGATGCCTACGAACTCACTGGCAGGCTGGAAGCCTGCGTTCCCAGGAAAAAAGCGACTTTGCAATCTTCCTGGCATAAATGGACACCGCGAACGGAGTTCTGATTTGTGGATTTGTGCGTGCCCATTTCCCATCCTCTACCCTCTCTTTTGAAACGGAGTACAATGAGGTTTCGTTTTCTCTCCTTTCGTTCATGTTTATTTACTCAAAGTGTAAACGAAATGGTAATGAAACTGGAAAAAGTGTTGAAATTTAAGGGCATCGGGAATCGGGAATCGGGAATCGGAAATTGGAGGAAGTTTTTCACTTATCACCTATTCCCGATGCCCGATTCCCGATGCCCTTGACTGTTTTGAGTCTCCATTTGTTTACGGTTTGAGTTATTTACAATGAATCGTTACGTACTCAACATTCTCACCAAAGATTCACCGGGAATCGTTGCCGGGGTCAGTACCGCCGTCGGAGCACTGGACGGTTCCATGATTTCCTGTAGTCAAACCGTTTTGCACGGGTATTTCACGCTCATTTTTATCGTGGAGTTTCCGAAAGAATACGAACCGAACGATTTGGCCGAATTGATTCTTCAGCACGAATCGATTGGAAACGACTATCTCATTTCCGCTGCGAGAATGGACGACCGGCGCACCTCTCCCCATCGGACAACAGAAATCGACGAGTTCGTGATTACTGCGTTCGGCGACGGCGAAAAAGGGATGATCCAACGGTTCAGCCGTTACGCGGCGGACCACGATATCAACATCGTCGATCTATTTGGCGACCAAACGGCAACGGAGTTCGTCGTGATCGGACAACTGGAAGTTCCCCGGCATTACGATACAAGAGTGCTCCAGGACGACCTCGAAGAAATCGGTCGTGAACTCGGATTCACCATCAAAATGCAGCACCGTAACATTTTCGTCGCAACCAACCAAATACGCTTCGGTTAATTACTCACTCAAAGTGTAAACGGATTGGTTATGAGGCCGGAAAAGGTGTTAAAATTTAAGGGCATCGGGAATCGGGAATCGGAGGACGTTTTTCATTTATCATCTATGCCCGATGCCCTGAAATTTCAACACTTTTTTCCGTTTCGTTACCATTTCGTTTACACTTCGAGTCTGCTACAAAACCTTCGCCCTGGCCCAGAGTTCTTCGAGAGCGTAGTATTCACGGGAGTCTGCGTCGAAAATGTGTACGACAACGTCGCCGTAATCGAGGACGATCCAGCGGCTTTCGTCGTAGCCGGAAATGCCCAGCCGCCGGTCGCCAAGTTCTTTTTCGTAAACCTTGTCGATTTCTTCGCTGATGGCGTGAAGCTGTCGTCGGCTTGAGCCGGTGATGATGACGAAAAAGTCAAAATTGGACGTTACGTCCCGCAGATCGAGAATCACGACGTTTTGTCCGCGATTATCCGCAGCAATCTTCGCCGCGATCTTCGCCCGCTCTTCAGACGACGGAAGCTTCATAAAAAATGAGAAATGAGAAATGAGAAATGAGAAATGAGAAAAACGGAAAATGGTCATCTGACGACTATCTCCCGTTTCTCATTTTTCATTTCTCATTTACGTTAGGGTTTTTCTGAATCACAACAGTTACAAACATAGTGTCCGCAACCGGGGCAGCCGGAGCCGTATTTCTCCGTGATTGCTTCGGTCAGGTCGATTTCAACAAGGTTGGCAATCGTCGTCAGCCAGGCAAACACGTCCGCGAATTCGCCCCGCCGTTCCTCTTGGGAACCGCTACGCAAAGCAGACGCCAACTCGCCGATCTCCTCCATCAACCACATAAACGTACCATCCACGCCCCGGAGCCGGTCTTTCTCCAAGTACATCTCACGGATCAACGCTTGGAATTCGTGGAGGGTAATGGCCATTTCGGTACAGTATTCCATGCGACGCACAGGGTGCGACGGCCAAAAACAACTTTACATCAACCCATATTCGCTCAGCGTCTTTTTGAGCGTAGCGGCGTCTTTTTCGTCGAGCGGCGTCATGGGAAGCCGCAGTTCGCCGGTGTCACGACCGAGCATTTTCATCGCCGCCTTGATGGGGATCGGGTTTGTCGCCAACGAAAGCATGTCGCGGCACAGCCGGAACGTCTTGAAATGCAGACGCCGGGCCTCTTCGATGTTTCCGGCGTCAAACGCCTTGCACAATGCGATCATGTCCCGGGGAACGATATTGCCGACGACCGAAATGACGCCGCGAGCACCGACCGCCATGAGCGGAAGCGTCAAACTGTCGTCGCCGCTGAGAACGGTCAAGTCGGTGCTTGCCGTAATGGCCGACGCTTGGTCCAACGAACCGGTCGCTTCCTTGACCATTGTAATATTTTTGAACTCCGCAAGCCGGATAATCGTGGACGGTTCGATATTTTTACCGGTTCGGCCCGGAATATTGTAGATGCAAATCGGAATATCAACCTCGGCCAAACGCTTGTAGTGCTGGTAAAACCCTTCCTGCATCGGCTTGTTGTAGTACGGTCCGACAACGAGTACGGCGTCGGCACCCGCTTTTTTCGCCTGTTGGGTCAACCAAAGTGCCTCTTCAGTACTGTTGGCCCCCGTGCCGGGCATGACCTTGATCTTGCCCGCTGCGGCCTCAACGGCGGCTTTGATGACTCGTTCATGCTCGTCGAAATTGAGCGTCGGCGATTCGCCGGTCGTCCCGACCGGGACAATTGCGGTCGTTCCCGCTTGAATTTGAAATTCAATTTGTTGTTGAAACGCTTCGTAATCGACCTGTTCCTTCTTGAACGGCGTAATTAAGGCGACGGAAAGGCCGGAAAATTCTTCAGATCGTGTTGACATAGACATAAAACTGTAAACGTCCCCGGTTTTCGGGAACTGGTATTGCTTAAAACAAGGACATTTCATCGAGGTGTAGCATACATGGATTCCCCCATTTGGCAAGAGGAGTCGTCTGATGCGTGCCTCCGTCTCCGGCGACAAGTTTCGTTTTTTTGCGATCCCGTTAGCGGCGGGGGGTGGCCC
>CAZNVM010000273.1:0-7762 GCA_964576215.1 uncultured Planctomycetaceae bacterium | reverse complement strand
GAATTTTTAAATTTAAATTGGGCAATTTTACAAAGTGCCCAATTGCCGCACAACCGCCATTTTTCGCTACCTATATTGCACAATTTGTGTAAATTAGTGTAAAAAATGCGAGTAAATATTCGGCTGAAATGTTACGAAAATATAACGTGTATTATTGACAAATCAAACGAAAAGTTGGGAAAACAGCATTGGACAAGGAATAAGGAATTGATCGAAACATCCCGAAAAGGGTCGGTGAGCTCGTCGCAAACTTGGGCGACTTGAATGTTTGCTCGAAACAAGTTAGGGCAGCCGATCCATTTTTTCTCGAACCCGCAAACTTGGGCTACCTACGGGGACGCTCGGATAGAAGAATGGGAAACTCGGTTTATTCGTTATATTCCAAAACAAATTCGCTGGTTTTCATAGAAGTTTGTATGAATGGCAGCCGGGAGCGCAACGGAGTGAAGCGACCGGACCAAATTGCGGGAAAATCCGGTCACTGCGCTGCGCTTTGTTCCCGGCTGCCATCATTATTGGTGAATTTGTTATCGCCCCGGCCCATGTCAATGATAAGAGACGTCACCTAACCAAAATAGGAGGCACCTCAAGGCATTCGTTGATACTTTCCCGCAAATAGTGAATATTTCACATTCCAATTCTCGGTGACATCGAAGCGGAAGAGGGGATTGATCCACAATAGCTCGAACCGCGTGCTTCGGGGCGGGAGCTGGAACAACAACGACCCGTCGAACCGGAACAACAACATCGGCGTCTGCCTCTCCCCAGCTTCGTGATTTTTTGAGAAGTTTTCGCGAAACAGGATCAATTCCGTCCTTGTTTTTCAAGGTAAATTCGTGAGACACGAGTAGGTTGGTAGCTGTGTGTGAACGCTTATTCGTGTCGTTTTTGTTGCGCAATCTCACGATTGCGGCTCTGATTGGGTTCACGGTTAGCGAAAAACGGCACCTCATTGGCGTTGAATAGTATAGCGACCTTGCCCGCTCTCGTTCGCGGTTTGCCGATAATTTGACATAAAGTCAGTAGGCAAGTATAATCATCTCTTCGCCGCTCAAAGTGCAGCGGCTGAACAGGAAAGAAATTCAACGATGCAAAAGATACACGAATACCACGAATTGTTCCGACAACGGATTTCCGAAATCGACTTGACCGCTCTTTCGCAAGCGGTGGAACTGGTCGGCAAGACTTACGCGGCGGACAAGCAAATCTTTACCGCAGGAAACGGCGGCAGCGCAGCGGTTGCAGTCCACTTGGCAGCGGATTTCGGAAAGAACGTCGCCGGCCCCAACGACAAACCGCCGAGAATCTTGACGCTGTGCGCCAACGTTTCGGCGATCACCGCTTTAGCGAATGATTGTGGATATGAAACCGTCTTCGAAGGGCAACTCCGCAATCTGATGAGGCCCGGCGATTTGGTCGTTCTGATTTCGGCCGGCGGCAATTCGCCCAACGTTGTCAAAGCGGCACAATATGCCAAAGCGAACGGAGCGGCTGTTCTCGGACTCACCGGGTTCGACGGCGGAGAACTTCAAAAACTCTCCGACGTCAACCTGCACGTTCCTTCCCGATGTTACGAAATCGTGGAAGATGTTCACTCCTTCTTCTCGCACGCTTTGGTTTACGCAAGCAAGAAAACCGGTTGATTACACCAATTCCGGCAGTTCGTACCCCTTGCGGCAAAATTTTTCTTAAAATTTAATCAATCCGCCCCCCCCGGTCCTTGCGTAATGACAAGAACAATCCCGTGTCAAACAGGCAACCTTGCTGAATGTAGCGGATTTGCTGACTGTTTTTTCCAACGGATTTTTTGACTCTTTCGAAATCGGGTGTATATTCGCTAGGATTGTGGGTTGCATGGAAGCAATAGGACGTTGGAAGGGCAGTTTTGCTCCACGAAAATTTATGTTCCCATTGATTTCACGCAAATTTTTCACGTTATTCCTGCTTTTGGCCGGAATCGGTTTTGCTGTGGAAAGCTATGCCGCAGAAGGCTATGCCTCGGAGAAAACGTTTGCGACGCCGGCACGCCCCCCCAAAACGACGCCGAAAAAAATCACAACTCCCAAGCCGACGCTTGTGAAGCCCGGCGAGTCTCGTCCCGTTGGTTCAAAAGCACCTGCCCCGATCCCGGATTTTTCGCTTTTTGCCACCAGCGATGCCGATTCTGACAGTGTTACCGCTTTTGACGGCTCTTTGACCGATTCATTGGATCGACTCTCCAATGGATCCAACGGTTGGGACCAGAAACCACTGGCTCCGAAGAATTCGCTCCTGCCGCCGTTGCAGTCACCACTGAAAGCCCGAACGCCGGATCAGGCACTGGTTCCCAAGCAGCGACTGGAGCAGATTCTTGCCGAAGGGGCACGACTCGAAGAAAAACAGCTTTGGTCCGACGCGATACTCGTCTATGAAAAAGGACTGAAAAACTTTTCGACAAGTCCGGTCCTGCTCAAGCAGTACCGTTTGTGCCGGTATCAGGTAGAACTCGGACGCCGTTATCACGATGTTACGTTCGAACAACTCCTCCGAAGAACGCCGCTCGACGAAGCTTTGAAAATCTACGCCGAGGTTTTCACACAAATCCACGAGAAGCACATCGATTCGCCCGATTGGAAAACGCTGTTCGAATACGGCTTGGACAATTTGGAAATCGCCTTGGGCAACCAGGAATTTCTCCAGTGGAACAAGATTCACGCTTCGCCGGAAGAGCTGGAATCCCTCTGCCGAAAAATTCGGGAAACCGCCCAGCCTTGGTCGTTTCGGCATATTGAAGATATGAAGAACGGCGCCCTGAATATCGCCGATCTGGTCCGAAATGAAATCGGTCTGCAATACACCGTCGTTCTCATGGAGTTCGTTTGCGGAGCGGCTTGCGGACTTGACCCGCACACGACCTTTTTGACGCTCCGGCAGTTGAACGACTTTTTTTCCACGATTGAAGGAAGTTTCGTTGGAATCGGAATCGACATCGACACCAGCGATCCGAAATCGGACGTGCTAACCATCGCGAAAGTTCATCCGAACTCTCCGGCGATGCAAGCCGGTTTACAGGACGGCGACTCTATTTTCGCGGTCAATGGAACTTTGACCGCCGGTTTGGGAATTGATCGGGCGGCGGATTTATTGCAAGGGGAAGACGGAACCGCCGTCGTGCTTCAAACGAAGACCTCTTTCGGCAAGCACCGGGAAATCCGTATCATCCGGCGTGAAATCGAAATCGTAAGCGTTGAAGACGTCCATTTGATCGACGGCAAGATCGGATATATTCGAATCAACTGTTTCCAAGCGAGTACGACCCGGGAAATGAAGAATGCTCTGGAAACCTTGCGGCGGCAAGGAATGCAATCGTTGATTCTCGACCTTCGTGGCAACCCGGGTGGATTGCTCTCCGTCGCAGTGGAAGTGGCAAATTTGTTTCTCGACAGGGGAATCATCGTGAGAACCCAGGATCGCAGCAGTCAGTCGGAAACCATTCGACGAGCGGAAGTGTCGGGAACGAATTCGGTCCCGTTGTACGTTTTGATCGACGAAGAGAGCGCAAGTGCTTCGGAACTCTTTGCCGAGGCAATCCAGGAACACAAGCGTGGTGTCTTGATCGGAACGCAGAGTTACGGGAAGGGGACCGTGCAAATCCTTTGTCGTTTGCCCGACAACAAGGTCAATACGCAAGTCGCCGGTTTGAAATTGACGGTGGAACGCTTCTACTCGCCGAGCGGTGTCTCGTGCTGCAACGTTGGCGTTCGTCCGGACATCGTTATTCCGAGCGAATTGGAACAGACGGTCGTCGCAAGCAAACCGGATTTGACGGTTGGCACCATTGCCGAGGCCGCACCGAAACGCAAAAGGATCACCAGTTCTCCCGATGATCCCTACGTCGCCAAAGCAATGGCCATCTCTCACTCGATACCGTAATCGTAACGTTTATCGTTCGATTGCGCAAAGATTCGGATAGTGATCCCCGTCGGCAACGGCTTCGTCGTCGACGTGGAACGACATGGCGTACCGTTTGCGTTTCCATTGGTTTCGGGTCCAAAGCCGGCAAAACCGCTCGGTCCAGAGTTGCACATCGTTTTCGGACAATTCCGGCGATTCTTCCAGCAACCGTTTCACGGCGTCTTCCGGGGAACGTTTGTCCCGAACAATGAGTTGCTCCAGACGGTTGAGAATCGGATACGGCATCAAATCGTTTTCGTCCGTTTGAGCACACTGCGGCGGTCGCAGTTCGGCGGTCGGTTCCTGTTCGTTGATCGCACAAAGAGCGGGAACAGGAGACTTGCCTGATGTTTCCTTCCAGCGGAGCCAATCGCGCAAAAACGCCTTGTCGATTCCGCCGACCGGGGCAAGTGCGCCGCAAGTGTCACCATCCATCGTCGTATAACCGACCGTCGCTTCGCTCCGATTACCGGCGTTCAACAATAATGCGTTTTTCAGGTTCGCCAAAAACCAAACGGACGGACCGCGAACCCGGGCTTGAATGTTTTGTAACGCGGTGTCATTTTCTTCCCAGCAGGGCGGCTTACCGTAGATTGGCGTAATCAACTTCGTGTATTCCCCGACGATCTGCCCGATTTTGATCTCGTGAAACGCCGCACCGAGCGACTCGGCAAGGCTTTTTGCGGCGTTTCGTGTGGTGTCACTGCTGTTTTGCGTTCGCTGGTACACGCAGGTCAACAGTTTCGCGGTCGCTTCTTCCGGGTTTTGGCAATCGGCCAGGCCTGGAATGAAATCAAGACGCCGAAAAAATTCTTGCGGTGTCAATTCGGTCCAGGCGTAACGAACCATCGACGCAACCAAAACGGCAACCGCCGCCGAGTCCGCTCCGCCGCTGAGCGAAAGCACGAACCCATGCGACCGGCTCTTCCGCAGGTAGTCGAACAACGCAAGCGGAATCGCACAGTCAAATTCTTCCCTGGGATCGCAGGCATCTTGCCTGCATACTTGGGGCCGTTGTTTCATTGCAGGCAAGATGTCCGCGATCCCAGGAGTTTCCCGATACGAAAACCGCTGCGATTCGGCAACGATTTCTCCGCGATCCGCAATGATTGCCGCCCCGTCGTAAATGTACGGCGTTCCTTCACAACCGAGCAGGTTGGCGTAAAGGCAAACGCAACGATTCTGCTCTGAAAACGACCGAATCGCGTTCTCCCGGCGGTCGTGTTTGCCAAACGCAAACGGACTTGCGCTGGCAACGATCCGAAGGTGGGCATTTTCGTAAGAATGAGGAAACTCGTCCCAGTCCGGTTCGCCGATTTGTTGCTGTACAAAAATTTCCCCGCCGTCGCCTGTTGGAAAGTGAAACAGGGAATAATCGCCGTAAAAGGTGTCTTGTCCGAAAAGGTTGCAGAGAGAAATCCGGTTTGGTTCCCAAAAATCGAACCAGCGTTCTTCGTCGAAATACTGTTTTTCAGGCCGTGTTTTGCAATGGATAAGCGCAATTTCCCCGTCGGAAATCCAAGCGGCGGCATTGAATCGCTCGCCGTCAACGCCGAACGGAAAACCGATGTTGACCGTCAACCCTTTCGTTTCCGGGACGATTTTTTCGAGGGAATCCAGTGCCTGTTTTAGCACGTCCGGCCTGCGAAAATGGTTTTGGCAACCGGCCCCGCTCAGGGCAAGCTCCGGCAAGACGAGCAGCGACGCTCCATGATTTTGAGCTTCCCGAACCGCTTCGAGAATCCGACGGCGATTACCGCTCCAGTCGAGCGGGATTTGATTCAGCGTTGCTACGGAATAACGTGTCATTATTTACTCAAAGTGTAAACGAAATGGTAATGAAACCGGAGAAAGTGTTGAAATTTAAGGGCATCGGGCATCGGGCATCGGGCATAGGGCATAGAATTATGACTTGTTCGACTCTCACCCATCGACGAGGAAAAGGTGGAAAATACTACTGTTTTTCCTATGCCCTATGCCCGATGCCCGATGCCCTTTGACTGTTTTGAGTACCCGTTCGTTTACGGTTTGAGTAATCTAATTTCCCCAGAGTTTACGGTCCAACGTTCGGTACGTAATCGCTTCGTAAAGATGCAACGCCGTGATCCGCTCGCTTTGTTCCAGGTCGGCAATCGTTCGGGCAATTCGCAAAATTTTATCGTGCGCCCGCGCCGATAAGCCGAAATCGTCCATTGCCGTCTTCAGAATCTTGTGTCCGGTTTCGTCAATCGGACAGAATGTAATAATCTGTCGATGCGACATCTGGGCGTTGCATTTGATCCGCGATTTGTGGAACCGCTTTTCCTGTATGGCCCGCGTTTCCTGAACCGCTTTGCGTATGTCGGCGGAACTGGTTCCCGGAGCCTGAGCGGAAAGCTCCGAGTAATCGACCGGCGGAACCTCGACGTGAATGTCGATACGGTCCAACAACGGTCCGCTCATTTTCGACATGTACTTTTCAATTTGTATCGGATTGCAGCGGCACGCCCGGCGTGGATCGTTACGGTATCCGCAAGGGCAGGGATTCAACGCCGCAATCAGAATGAAATTCGCCGGAAACGTGCTCGTTTGCGACGCTCGGGAAATCGTAACCGTTCCGTCCTCAAGCGGCTGCCGAAGCACTTCAAGCGTGCGGCGATTGAACTCCGGGAGTTCGTCGAGAAACAACACACCGTTGTGGGCAAGTGAAATTTCGCCCGGGTTCGGTGGAGAACCGCCGCCGACCAAGCCCGCTTCGCTGATGGTGTGGTGCGGTTCCCGAAATGGGCGCGTTGCACAAAGCGGAACGCCGTCCTTCAAATATCCGAGCACGCTGAACACCCGTGTCGTTTCGAGCGATTCGGCAAGCGAAAGACGGGGCAACACGGTCCGAAACCGCTTGGCAAGCATCGTTTTTCCGGTTCCCGGCGGTCCGATCATCAGCATATTGTGTCCGCCGGACGCCGCAATGGTCATGGCGCGTTTGGCCGACTCCTGACCTCGCACGTCGGAAAAGTCAATGTCGTACTCCGCCAGCTTTTCGAATTGCTCCGATTTCAGCGAAGGATGCGGTTCAATTGGCAACTCGCCGGTGAGAAAACCAATTGCTTCGGCCAAACTGGAGACCGGGATGACCTCAATGTCCTCAACAACGGCAGCTTCGGCGGCGTTTTCCGCCGGTAGGAGAATGCCGCGCAATCCCCCTTTTTTTTTCGCTTCCTTTGCGGCAGCAAGGGCGACCGGAAGTGCTCCTTTGGAACGCCGGGTCGTTCCGTCCAACGCCAACTCACCAACAACGGCGTATTGGTCGAGCACGCTTGTTTGAATTTGACCGCTTGCACAGAGGATGCCGAGCGAAATCGGGAGATCGAACCACGCGGCGTTTTTCGGCAGATCGGCAGGTGCGAGGTTGATGACAATCGTATGCATCGGATTGCGAAAGCCCGAATTGACGATGGCACGGGTAACGCGATGGGTGCTTTCCCGAACCGCCGCTTCCGGGAGTCCGACGAGCGTTACTTTGGGCAGAGAACCGAGTGCGACATCAACTTCCACGTCAACGGGAACGGCGTCGATACCAAGCAGCGAAAAGGTTTTGATTTTAACGAGCACGGAACCCAAAGGGAAAGAGAGTAGGAAAACGAAAGCCCCGATTATATCCTGTCGCAACGTCCTTTTAAAGAGCCGCTCGACGGAGCATAGACGCCGGGTCAGGAGGATTGCAAAGTCGCTTTTTTCCTGGGAACGCAGGCTTCCAGCCTGCCAGTGAGTTCGTAGGCATCCTACCTGTGCAGGGCGGAGACTTCATTCCGCAACCTTCGCGCAGGCTGGAAGCCTGCGTTCCCAGGGA
>CAZNVM010000272.1:0-3532 GCA_964576215.1 uncultured Planctomycetaceae bacterium | reverse complement strand
TCCCTGGGAACGCAGGCTTCCAGCCTGCGCGAAGGTTGCGGAATGAAGTCTCCGCCCTGCACAGGTAGGATGCCTACGAACTCACTGGCAGGCTGGAAGCCTGCGTTCCCAGGAAAAAAGCGACTTTGCAATCCTCCTGACTTGTCGAACAGGTCGATAACAAGTTCGCCAATAACAATGGCAACCGGGAACGGAGCGGAGCGTAGTGTCCGGATTTCTCCGCGATTCGGTCCGGTCGCTTCACTTCGTTGTACTCCCGGCTGCCATTCACACACACTTGTTAGCGGTCTGGATAAAAACAAGCAAAAAATAGCCGGAATCTCTCGGATTTCTACACAAACGGATTGTACAATCCCGGAATGGCGACGGCGTGTTCGTAAGTTCCATCCGGTCCCGGCATCACGGGCGGATTCACTTCAAACGACAACTCCTGGTCGTATGGGAACAGGGCTGCGCCTCGTTGGATCGCTTCGTCCCACTTGATTTCCCTGCCGCTGTACGTCGCCATACGTCCCATGACCGAAATCATCGTTGACGTTGCTCCGTGCCAGCCGTCGTGGAGTTTCGTTCCTTCTCGAATCGCCGCAACCTGATTGATGTGTTCCTGAACAAACGCGCTTTTGTCGTTTTTGTTCTGGTAATTCCAACGGCTTTTCCCCTTCGGTTCCAGCCAACACGATTCCCCTTTGCCGTTGGTGCCGTCCACTTTTTCACCGACCAGGTTCCAACAGCCCGGAATCTGACGGCACTGCGAGTGCATGACACAGCCGTCTTCGTAACGGTATTCGACGTAATGGTGGTCAAACACGTTGCCGCATTCATTGTACGGGAGGATCGGCGTTTTTCGCCATTGACGACCGCCCAGACCGACGCAGGAGACCGGATGTGCCAACGGATCCCCTTTTCCGTGAATCCAGTGGCCGATATTCACGTTATGGCAATGCTGCTCGATAATATGGTCGCCGCTGAGCCAGTTGAAAAAGTACCAATCGCGGCACTGGAAGCTCATTTCCGATTCGTCGGGACCACGGACGCCGCGAATCCAGACTTGTCCGCCGTTCCAATAAACCCGGGTGGAGAGGACGTCGCCGATTTCGCCGTCGAGAATCCGCTTGACCCATTCGCGGTAGCTGTTTTGGTGCCGCCGTTGAAAACCGACACAAACGGTCAGGTTTTTCTCCTCGGCCAGCTTGTTCGCTTCCATGCACATCCGGTAGCCCGGCGCATCGACGAACATCGGCTTTTCGACGAACGTGTGTTTCCCCTGTCGAATCGCTTCCTGGTAATGGACGGCGTGAAAACTGGGGGGGGAGGCGATCAAAACCTGGTCGCAACATTCGATTGCTTTCTTGTAAGCGTCGAATCCGGTGAAGAGGCGATCTTCCGGCAGATCGATTTTTTCGGCGTGTTCCTCAAGAAACGTTTTGACGGCAAGCTGGGCCGGTTTTTCCGCCGTATCGGCCAGCGCGACGAGCTTCATGTTATCGCCGACGGCAAAGCGGTCCATTGCGCTTCCCACGCCTCGACGACCGCAGCCGATAAGAGCGACTTTTATCAGATCGGAACCCGCCGCATGGGCACTGCGTGCGATTCCGAGATTGGTTACGGCCATAAGCCCCAGCGTACCGACGCCGGTTTTACGCAAAAATTCCCGACGTGTCGAAGCCGTCGTTTTCTTCGGTTGTGTCATGTTGATCTCCTTGTATTGGAAAAAGAAATGCGCAGAGCTATTTCAAAGACTTGATTCTACAGGAAACACGGGTATACTACAATCGACCGGGAAATATTTTACATTCTTTTAATCGTGGACAACCGTATTCGTATCTGTTTTGTCATCGACGAGTTATTGGCTCGGGCAGGGACCGAATGTCAACTCCTCATGCTCATCGACCACCTGGATCGAAGCCGTATCGAGCCGTTTCTGGTACTGACGAAGGGAAATGAGGAGACCAGCGGAGCGATGGTTCCGAATACTTGCCCGGTGTTTTACTACGATTTGAAACGTATTTTTTCAATCGCTGGATTAAAAAAGGCTTTTGAATTCCGCCGTTTTCTCAAGGAAAACAAAATCGACGTAATTCAAGCGTATTTTCCCGACAGCACGTTTTTCGCGTCGATTGTCGGCAAGCTCAGCGGCGTTCCGATTGTCTTCGGATCGCGTCGTAACATCGGACACTGGATAAAGCCGTGGGATCAACGAAAAGCAAAATTTTTGAACCGCTTCTTCATCGACAAGATCATTGCCAACGCTCAAGCATGTAAACAAGCGGTCATTGAACAGGAAAACGCCAAGTCGGAAAACGTGATTGTCGTTCCCAACGGGATCGAAACACAACGGTTTGATCCGATTCCAACCTGGACGCCGGAAAACGCAAACTCCCCGCTTCGTATCGGAGCCGTTGGAAATCTCAAGCCGGTCAAAGGGACCGATGTACTCATCGATACGGCGAAAATCGTTCTTGAAAAATTTCCCGACGTTTCATTCGAAATCGCCGGCGACGGGGATTTCGGGCGTTATAACAGGCAAATCGCCGATTGTGGTATCACCAATCACTTCAAGTTGCTTGGTTCATTGGCGGACATTCCCGGTTTTTTGAGGACGCTTGATATTGCCGTGCTTCCGTCCCGTGCGGAAGGGCTTTCCAACGGTCTGCTCGAATACATGGCCGCCGGACGCCCGGCTATTGCCACCGATGTCGGCGGAAACGGCGAACTGATCGAGCATGAGCGAAACGGTCTGCTTGTACCGTCCGAAAACCCGCAAATTCTTGCCGACGCAATCTGTGATCTGATCGAACATCCTGAGCGAGCAACCCGATTCGCGGCGGAAGCACGAAGGGACGTAACCGACAAGTACGCCGCCGTCAGGGTCGCCGACTTGCATTGCGAAATTTATGAAAGGGAACTTCAAATACGTCGCACAAGGTGCGACGGCTAAGACGTTTTGGCACCGCTAAGCGACTTAAAGCCGCTGAATTTCGGCCAGAAAAAGCCGTATATTGCGATAAACGCAAAGCACCCCAATGGGACAATGAACCCTCGCGACATATCGTACTGGTCGGCGACGTACCCCATCAGTTTCGGCAAGACCGCTCCGCCCATGATCGCCATGACCAAAAACGCCGACGCTTGCTTCGCCCGCTCTGCAAGCCCGTGAATCCCCAAAGCGAAAATCGTCGGGAACATAATCGACATGAAGAAAAAGCTCAAAAACACACAAGCGACCGACAACCAACCCCATTTGGCGAAAATCAACAGGCACATGAAAATATTCAAGATGCCGTAAAGTCCCAGGAGTTTGTGGGCCGAGACTTTTCGGAGCATTCCCGCTCCGGTGAATCGCCCAAGCAGGAAGCAGAAAAAGGCGGCGGACAGCAAAAACGCCGCCCCTTGTTCGCTGATCGAAAGAATATCCCGGC
Organism: uncultured Planctomycetaceae bacterium; assembly: GCA_964576215.1. Classification (GTDB taxonomy): domain Bacteria; phylum Planctomycetota; class Planctomycetia; order Pirellulales; family Thermoguttaceae; genus JAVBSX01. The sequence continues at coordinate 113 of CAZNVM010000272.1, read as the reverse complement.
GGTAACTCAACTCCTCGGAAACCGCCTCCTGCAAAAGCAACCGGTTCAAAAGCGGGGCGTTGACCCGCTCGGTCAGGGCCGCCGCTTTCATCCGCTCTTTGGCGGCGGCGATT
>CAZNVM010000271.1:0-3650 GCA_964576215.1 uncultured Planctomycetaceae bacterium | reverse complement strand
TCCCTGGGAACGCAGGCTTCCAGCCTGCGCGAAGGTTGCGGAATGGAGTCTCCGCCCTGCGCAGGTTAGGATGCCTACGAACTCACTGGCAGGCTGGAAGCCTGCGTTCCCAGGAAAAAAGCGACTTTGCAATCCTCCTGTCAGGAAACGGGTATGTCCGGTCGGGCCCCCAACAAACCTGTTTCGAGCAAACAATCCGGTTCCGCGCCGAGCGGGTCGCCGGTAATTGCGTACGCTCTTGCCCGACTGCCGCCGCAGATTTGCCGGGAATTGCATTTGCCGCAGATTCCTTTGTACCGGTTCGGATCTTGGAGCGACTTGAAAAGCGGATGTTTTTGGTAAACGTCAACGACCGAATCGTTCGGAAATCGTCCGCAGACAATCGGCAAAAAACCGGCGGGAAAAATCTCACCGTTGTGCGAGACGAACATGATTCCGCGACCATCGGTAATTCCCAGCGGGGCACGATGCCGCAGTTCCCGGATTGTGTCCGGCGTTTGTGGTCCGGCCAGTGGATTTCCCCCTTTTTCCAATACGAACCGCCTGTAATGCGGAGCTTCGGTCGTCTTGATCGCGTAAGGTTGAACTTGGGAATGTTTCCACAATTGTTCGAACACTTGCAAATACTCTTCCGGCAAGATTCGTTCTTCTTCGACGCCGCGTCCGACCGGAACAAGGAAGAAGAGCGACCACATCTTGATTCCCTGGGTTCCAAGGAGGTCGGCAATCGCATCGATTTTACGATAATTCCTTTTGGTGATCGACGTATTGACCTGGACTGGAACCCCGAGCGACCTGGCGTTTTCGAGCATTTCGAGCGTTTTTTCAAAACTCCCTTCGAATCCGCGAAAAGCGTCGTGTGTTTTGGCGTCGGGACCGTCCAGCGAGATTCCAAACGCTCCGATTCCCGCCGTTTTTGCTTTTTCGAGAGCCGCTTGGGTCGCAAGCGGCGTCGCCGACGGCGTGAGGGCGGTTTGAAGGCCGAGCGAGACGGCGTACTCGATCAGCGTGAAAAGATCGGGCCGTTTGAGCGGATCGCCGCCGGTGAACACGACCGTCGGCGTTCGGGGAAACGTTGCAATTTGGTCAAGCAGCGCGAACGATTGCGACGTCGGCAATTCGTCCTTTGCCGGATTTTCCTGAGCGGATGCCCGGCAGTGCTTACAAACCAAATCGCACGCCTGTGTGATTTCGTAGTAAAACATCAGCGGGTTAATCCCAAAATCGGCAACGGTGTACATTTATGAATTACGAATTACGAATTACGGGGCCAATCCGTTTACACTTTGAGTTCTCATTTCTCATTTCCGATTTCAATTACCGGCGCTTGCAACAGTCCGCTGGGGTAAAACTGGTAATCGTCCGACCAGTCTGCGCCGCCGGTGATCCAGTTCGGCGGTCCATAAGCGGCGGAACGTTTTGGTATTTGGTGCAAGGGACCAAACGTGTTTCGACGATTCAACACCAGTTCAAGCGACAACGATTTATTCTTTGCCACGTCGTCGGTAATGCAGGTTTCAAACGGCTGCCAGCCGATCATGCGGTGCTGGCAACCGTCCGACCAGACATTCACCAACGCGGCGAAAAATTCCGGCAATTGCAGTATCGCCTCTTTACCAACCGGTATTTCTTGCGGCAACGGTACTTCGTAAACGATCTTTCCGCCGTAAAACGGCAAGCCTTGGGTACAAATATCACCGACCGTCAGCTGTTTCGGCAAAGTCACAATCTTCGCCTTCCCACCGGGTAACGCTTCGACGCCGAAATCTCCCAGCAGGTACATCGCCTCAAGGTTCGACGCAGAATCGTAAGGCTTTTCAATGGTGATCTGATTTTCCCCCTGCTTGAGCATGGATACCGGCAACTCGAACGTTACAAACGCCGGGTCGATCCACCAACCGGTCCGGGGACTACACTGCGCTCCGTCCCCGGCTCTTTGGAACTCTTTACCGTTGATCCAAATTTTGCAGGTGTCCGGTTCTTCGAGGGCGAGTTCAACCTTTCCCTGTGGCATGGTGTCAATTTGAACATCGTACTTGACTTGAACGGAGCCGACAAATTTTGCGCTCATGCCGATCTTCTCCTGGTACCAGGGTTGCAACATTTCACCCCCCCGATGCGGGAGGCCGAAGAAATCGCGGGCCTGCTGGTCGATTTTCAGTATCTCGGTGCGAGCGATCGCTTTCTCGCTCCCGTCCGTCTTACGGGCCGTCGCTTCGGCGTAATCCAGTACGCAAACGTTCGGCTCGCTCAACTGGTAATCAAACGGCCCTTCAATCTTGACGCTCGACTCGGCGGTGAAGGCTTTTCTCTTGGGAAGGGTGGACGGTTTGGCTTCGTCAGGATTGAATTTTAAGACAAACACTTTTTCGCCGGCAGGGGGTAGTGAGAAGGAGATTATAATACCCTCAGCATCGCGGCGTTCTTCAGTATTCACGGTATATCGTTTTCCGGTCAACGGATCCCATTCTTCAGCCGAATGAAACATGAGGTCCATCTCCAGATTGTCCTGTGCCTCTTGCAGGTTCATATTCATGGCGACGATATAAGCGACAGCATCTTTTCCTGATCCAACCTGTCGGGCTTGAACAAAAACATTGGGATTTGGTTTTTGCGTTTTGCTGTCAACGACTGTCACATATTGGGATTGTTGGCATTTCGAAATCAGTGATTCCTTATTCATTGGAACATGTTTTGATTTTTCAGCCAGCTTGGCAGGTCGATCAGACGGTTTGCTGTCAACGTATTTTGGAATGTCACCCAAAAAGACAATCGAGCCTTGGTTTTTGGCAAATTTTTCCAGTAAGTCCATTGTCGTCCCACGAATCGTCGTCATTGGTGGAACCACGACTTGACTGTAATAATTCATGTTCCCAACAACCATAAAGGGAACTCTCTCGTCCACACTCCCCAGCCTTGCAATCATATCTTCATCGCCATAATCAAAATCAATCTGATTGCCGGCGAGCCAATGAAAGATGTTACGGTACGCTTCTTCGAGCTTGACAATATCCGGGTCAACCGCACTCAAGTGAGTACACCATCCAGGGTAAAACTGACACCAGAGACTTTCGACCGGGTTGATAACCAGCACGTCACAGTTCGGTTGTCCTTGCGACAACAGCACTCCGAGCCGGGTGTAGTAGGTTTCGAGTTTCTCCCAATCTTCCCACCAGGCGGATTGGTAAAAAATACTTGCCGGGTAATCCCGCTTCGACTCGCCAAGCATGGTGTACCATGACAGGTGAGGGCAACGCAGGTTGATACCGAACAACGCCTGCCAGTCGCCGACCGCTTTGTAGTTTTCAAAGGTCATTTGCCAGCCGGTGCAACCGTACAATTCGTCAAGCAGGAATTTTTGCCCCAGTTGCCGGGCCACCGATTGGAGTTGCTTGACGATCCAGTAATTGCGGTTCCCTTCGGTGAGGTGATCGACGCCGGGGTAGTGCATATACTCGTAGGAACGCATCAGCGAACCCTGCATGATCGCCTGCGTCGCCAGCGAATCCTCGTGCAAAACGTGCCCGGTCAGGATCGTATTGTTCTCGGTGCACCAGTCGTAAAGCGGCTTCATAAAGTTTTCGAGGAACAGCGATTGCGTCAATTCCATATACGCCCACTTGACGGGTGAGACCTTTTCGCCGTTCTTT
>CAZNVM010000270.1:0-8573 GCA_964576215.1 uncultured Planctomycetaceae bacterium | reverse complement strand
TCGCTTCCGGCGGTGGTCAGCCTTACCGGGTGGGCTCATCCCACAAGGTTCTCCAAAAGGTGTTCATCATGTTGACTCTACATAAACTCCTCCTTTCTTAACGGCTTTAGACTTGACACAACACACGTTGCGACGTGTCGCATACTTCCCACCCACGCCCATTGACCCGCAGGAAGCAAAGGAACGTCACACGCCGCCATTGTCGCGGCCACCAAACAAAATCGCGGGTCCTCCCTAGCGAACTCTTCTCCCTGGGGGCAGAGGGAACACAACCGGCGACCTTACAAAGTTGATTTTGAACGCGAGGCCGGTTTCCCTACGGATCATTCTTTTACACTGTTTTTTTAGGTTATCGGTCTTCTAACTTTCGAAGGGCTTTATTGATCAACCGATTTGCCTGACGAAGATACGATTTAATTTCCGTTAACGTTTTGTGGTCTGGCGACTCTTTCCTGTCACCGTTTAGACAGTCAAGATCATTCCCGTTCGTTAAGTCGACCGTATCCGTCGTGTCGTTTTCTTCGAATTCGCTACCGCATGGAATTCCTCTGCCACCTCCCTGTTTTGCAAGGTATTCTGTGATCGCCATATTGCCCCCTTCTTTTGCCATGTCGAACGGCGTTTTGCCATTCTTGTTTTTCGCATTGACATCGGCACCGTGGAGCACGAGGAGTTTGATCGCATTGACATCTTCACCAAGGAGTACGAAACGTTTGGTTTTTCTTGCCGCCCAATGGAGCGGAGTTCTTTCGCGATGGTCTCTCGCATGAACATTGGCTCCAACGGAAATGAGAAAAGACATGACATCAATTTTCTTCGCGTGTGCTGCCAGATGAAGCGGTGTGCATCCATTCACATCCTTTGCGTTAATATTCGCCTCTTGAGAAACGAGGAACTCGACTTTGAATTTGCTCTCCTGCGCCGCCGTATGGAGTGGGGTTTTGCCGGTATTGTCTCTTGCATGAATATTTGCACCCTCAGAAACGAGAAATCGGGCAACTTCAGTGGAAAAAATCGATTGATTGCGAACGACCAAGTGGAGCGGTGTCTCGCCGTTTTTGTCTATCGCATTGACATTTGCGCCGTAGGATACGAGAAGTTTGATCGTCTCAATTTCCATGAATTCCGTTACCGCCAAGTGGAGCGGAGTCCTGCCATGATTGTCTTTCGCATTGACATCAAACTCTGGTGAGGTAAGGAGATTGGCAAGCGCATGTACGTCAAGGGCTACTGCCTGATGAAGTAATGTTCCGCCATCGTCATGTGCGGTGTCATCCCTATCGCCAGCGTTCATGTTTCGATTTTTGTGAAATGATTGAGAATTGTGTATCGCTAAATATCGTCCCGGTGCTCTCGTAAAAAAGCGACCGTCTGCGGTATGCGTTGTTTTTCGAGAGACGTGAGATAATCATCAACCGTTTTGGACGGACGGGTAAGATTTATTCGATAGGTTTTAATTGCTTTGAGAGCAATGTACTGATCCTTTTGAAACAACCGCGTGGCAAATTTGTCCGGCGAAATGGCTTCTATTGCGTGGGACTCAAGTGCTGTTTTCGGAAAATGGTCCAAGTCGAACGTAACAATACAGTTCGCTTTCACATGAATGGCGGCGGCCAGAACGTGTCGGTCTTTCTCGTCAGGCAGCGTAAGGGCCGGGATGAGTGATTCGTACCCGCGAATAAGTCCGTTGGGAAATCGCAAATCCATGTTCCGGCAGGTCCGTTCCAAATTTTCCCGCTTCAAATCGGGACGCTTTTTCAGCAGATTGCGAACCCATTCGTCTTGTATCTCAGCTGACCAGAACGGTTCGAACAACCCGTCGGCGGCAAGACGCAACAGTAAATCACGTAGCACGGCGGAAAAGAGGACATTGGCGTCCAGCACAGCGTTAGTCATCATAAGGCCCCATATCATAGAGCCCCATTTCCTGAGACATGCGAGCGATTTCGTCAAGCCCTTCGTGCCTCCATTGGCAGAGTGCTTCGTATTCGAGCAGACTGTTCCAGTCAATCCAGTATTGATCGCCGTCGAGCCGGGTTTTGAACGATTCGCGTTCGATCATCCCATGAATACTGGATTCCGGCAGGTCAAGATACTTTGCCGCCTGTGTAATGGACACTTCGGTCTGTGTGGGTGGGATGCGGACATCACGTCCCTCGGCCAACAGATCGAGAAGGCCGACAATTCTCTGCGTCGCATACGGCGGCAAACCGTCCGAATCCCAGTGAAAACGACCTGACCGGGTGAACTCTGTAACCCTTGACTTGACAACAGCCTGCTCTTCTGCCGTTAGGAATGGGTGGGGTATAGGGGCAACAATGGACATGGCTATACTCTTGGCCAAACAAAAAATATCATCTCGCGTGGCATGCAAACGAAAATCCACACCACAGTCGCCGATTATACACTACTTTCTGCGATTCGGCAATCCCGTTTTTTGTGTCTGAGAAGAGTATGAATTCCTTAAGTTTTTGTCCAAAAATTTGTCCAGCGGACAGTGTCAAACAATTAGAATTCGCTCAGACACAAATATTTCCTGACACTGAAAAAAACGTCGTAACTGGCGTATTTCCAAAGGGTTGCAAGGTGTCAGGAATTTTTTGCCCTGACACTGAAAATGGAGTCAGTGTCAGGATATGCCTGACACTGTTTTGAACCCGTAAATTACGGGCTATCTCCCAAGTGTCAGGAATAAAATTTCCGCTTAAGAGAGTTTTGAAAATGACTATGCAACGAGAGGTAGTCACGCGACTACCACACGCAGTATAGTCGCGGTAAAAAATGGTCAAAAATCCGCCTCACCGTAGGCATCGAATTCCGTAAATCCTTCGGTCGATCCCTCGTTCGGCAACGACCACATCCAACGTTTGGAGAAGTTTTCTTTTTCCTTGCGGACTCCCAAGGTGTCGGCGGCATTCCAGATCGTGCTACACCTGAATCCGGCGGCGACAGCATCGCCAAAAAGAGTTCCCGGTACAGGATCGTTCTTATTTCCGGCAGGTTTCGCCCCATCCTTGAGGTACTTCCGAAGCCAATCTTCGGCCTCCTTCGTTTTGACGTTCGGACGACCACGCCGGGCAGGTTGATTTTGCAGTTGATACTCGTCGGCGTCCATTTCGATTGAATCATCTCAAATTCGGTATTGATTCGATCCAGTTCGCCGAGGTCATTATCTTCCTCCGCTGTGACCCGACGCCGGGAAAGTTCTTGTAGCCGGTTTCGATAATTTTCTTTCGCCTCCGGATCAAGCATCGCATCACCATCAAAGAACAAGGAGTGCGTTTCCGCAAATTCGGGGTCGACTTTTTTGCGTTTTGTGCCTCTTCCCATGACTTCTCCCCAGAGTTCCCGGACATGGATCGGTCGATCAGGGTATTTGAGGAGATGTTGAATGAACGGCGGACCGAGTAACTCCAATTCCAGCTTTGAAGTTGTTTCTTCATACTGAAGGAACCATGCATCGTCTCGACGGGCAAAGACGTAAGAGCGAACCTTCTTGCGGTGCTTTGATGGTAAGGCAACATCGACCATCTGGCAAAAAGCCGCAAGATACTCCGACCAAAAAGGTGTCGGACAAATCGTCCTGTTCCCAAGACAGATCACTTCATCAAGTGGAACGAGCAGGATATTGTGCTTTTTGGCAATACCGCAGAGGGTATCGTCCCACCGGCTACGTGGCGGGGCAAGGAAAATCTCGGCGAATTCCGTTTTTTCGGCGATCCGTTCAAAAACTTTATCACGCAAATTGAGTGTCCCCGGCAGGAGCAGAGAGACTGGAAATCGGGCGGATTTTTCCGGTTCCCAGCTTCCGATAGAGACCACTCGCGGTATCTCCGGTATCGGAGCTCTGGACGGCTGAAGTCCAAGGGCCTCACAAAGGGAATCTCGAAACAGGTCGAGGTTGAACTCGTAGAGTATAATATCCGATTGTGTCAATTCGATACGATTGTCCACATCTTCGTCGTCAACCCCGACAATACTGCCATTACGGTGGATGACGATACGGTACAACTCGTTTTCGTGTTCACCGGGATACATTCGGGCAAACCGGTCCAAAGGTCTGAAATACGACCGAAATGGTTCAAAATCCTCCCGGAGCGAAGTTTTCCAGCCTTTCATCACGTCGAAAATTCGGTATCGGCCACTAATCGTTTTGCAAAAATGGGTAAGATTCATAACACTCTCCTTTTTGAAAAGTTTAAAGTGATGTTAAGCGATAAGGAATCCTTTGGATTTCAACCAACGGTCAACGAGCAGTCCGTCCACCTCGCGGTCATAAATTGTGACGTTCGGTGCGCAGACCGTAACGCATCGTGCTTTCGAGTCCCCATCGAATGTCAGACGGAATGTCGCCCGTACAATAGTTATGTCGCCGGTCAAGCGGCCTGCCAGTATTTCGAGATGCTCAAGCAAGTTGGTTTCTGTGCGGTAGGTTTCCCGTAAATTGTCCCTTTCATCATGGGTGACATGAATTTCCAAAAGTTCAACCGATTTGATCCCTGAAATATCGGAACAGGCGAGTGTGTGTTTGGAAAGCGTTTTGAGTGGATCAAGCAGGTACTTTTTCTGATCGTCCCCTTTTTGGAAAAAGGCATCATTACCGAAAAAATGTCTGCCAAACAAACGCCCGTATTGTTCCCGCTCTTTTTTCGTCGCTGTATGGATTCGGAATTCCCCCCGGTCCTGGAGAAAACAAAGAACATCGAACGTGCCAGGCCGATAGACGATTCGCCGGGAATCCCCGTTGTCCTCGTGCGTAAAATCGCACTTGAGTTGCTTGCCGTGTTGGACAAGAAACCAAAGGCCATCTGGCCGAACGAAATGAAAAATCCTGACGCCGCGCCCCTTGCGCTGTGTGGAAAACCATTCGTTGAGTTCGGTTTCGACAAGCCGCATCGTGTCATCGGTGATCGTCGGTGAACAGTCGCTACGGCAAAACAATGTCTCGAACTTCTTGGGACGCACCAGATACTGCTCCGCATGGAGGTAGTCAAGGATTTCCGGCTTTTCGATCAGGGTCAAGAGCAACAAATCCTCGACCGGCAGATGTTCCGGTGGAAAAATCCCCGCTTTCTCCAAGTGCCTGTAAAGTGTTTCCTCTGATGTTTTTTGGGCCAATTCATGAACAAAATACAGTCCTTCCACCAGTTCCATCGGCATGTCGGAGTCCGGTGTCAGCAGGATTTCCGCAAGATGCTGATACTGGAACGTCAGCAGGTTTTCGTCAAACTTTAGAGAACGCTCGTGAGTGAGATATTTTTCAAATTGCCGCAGAAATGTGAGCAAAAGTTCAAAATCGAGACGCCGCAGAAAAGCGATGTCTGAAAAACGTCTGAAATGATTTGTCGCCATGAGAACCTCCCGTATTGTGATATGTAATGAATAGTGAAGTGTGTTGTGCGTATTGGGTTCTCGTCCGTGAATTTTCTCCTCTCATCCCGCCGATCACCCTCTCGGCGGAACGATTTCAAAATGTTGGCGGCGGTGTATCATATGCCGCCAATTCGTTCAAACAATTCTTGGGCCATTTTGTTTTTCGCAGCCAAAAAGCCCATGTTTTTATGGGCGGTGCCGGAATAAATTTCGCAAAAAAGTTACTCTATTTGCACCGTCCAAACACCAAAAACGGCAAAAGAAACGGTCAAAACGACCTAAAGAAATCCTGAACAAACGTCTGGAAATCAGAAACGGAGCAATGGACCATCTCTCTTGCGAAATTCTTCAATTTCTCAAAAAAAGGTTCTACAACTCCTGTCGGGTTCCCTCACATCCCCCGCGAATGGCAGTCCACCGGACTACGATGCTAAAATTCGAAACAAACCGGTCACCCGGTAAGCCGAACATACGATGTTATTTGAAGTGAAATCGCCGTTTCTACGAATTCTTGAAAAAAACGGGTTTCCCCCTCAAGCCATCTCAAATCTACTTTATCATTTTCGAGATGTCAAGTTGGGAAAAACAAAAATTTTTTCAATTTCAACATAATCGCTGATTTTCAAGGGATTTTCGGTTAAATTTTTTCTCTCAGGGCGTTCGTCCCGACCACTCCAACATGCGTCACGGCAACTTTGCCAAAGGAAAACGAAAGCCCGATAATCAATGCGTTTGCCGTCGCAAGGAGATAGGCGATGACGAGAGAAAACTGGGCGTGGTTGGGGGCGGTTGGCATTTTGGTATTCCGTGAAAACTGGATTCTACCGGATTTTTCAAGTGTCGAGGGTACCTGAAACTCTCACATGCACCAATCGCAGTTATTACGTAGGAAGATGCTATTCATGACTATTTGCCCTCTTGTTAATTTAGGGAAATTGAAAAATATTTGTCAAGTTTTCCGTTTGCGACAATTTTTAGGAGTGCATAAATCTTTAGGATTACCCAAAGGGTAGCGATAAGAACTAAATCTCTGATAATTCTTAATATGAGGGTCGATTCAATAATAGCGAATTTGTGGGCTATAGGGCTTGTACTGTTTAGAATTCGGGTAAAAAATGTTGTTTTGTTAAAATGGGCAATGAATTCCCGCAAAATTATTGCCCCATTTTAACATTCTCTATTGTTTTTCTAAAAGTTATTTATCCTTCGGTTCAACATTTATTTTTCGCAAGGAGCACAATTATTCATTCAGCCACACTATGTTAAGTAAACTCCTGAATCGTATCGTTGTATTACTGCTTTTTGCCGGTTTTATATTGGCTGGACGAGTGTTTGCCCAAGACCCGACTGCAACGGAAAGTATTCATATCCAACAAAATTGGGATCGCTAACCAGTGCCCCGTAATGATATCAAGTTCTTTTACCTTGTCGTCCTCCTTCTCCTCTTCATTCTCTTCTTCAGAAGTGTTCAAAGTGCTTTTCCTGATAATTCGATCATACGTTAGTGAATTCAAGAACACAGGATCGTTATAGATATCAACACTGTTGAGTAACATTTCATCGGAATAAATATGCCAATCTGATAATGTGTAACGAGCTGCATTAAAATCAGCCGTTTTCGCTTTCCCCACGACATTTTGCAAAGTAATACGGCTCGCTGCATCAATACCAAAATTGCCCGCAACATCGAACTGTGGCACGTTCAAAATAGTAACATTGTTACCGGAAACTAAGTCGACGTTGCCCATCGATTTAAACCTTCCATAGCGAACGGTCAAGTCGCCGTTGATTGCCGTCAACGATGCGCTGCCGGTGGCGGCAACGTTGGAATTCACCAGCGAAAGTTTGTTCGCCGCAAGCATAGCAAGCGTACCCGCCGCTTTCAGTTGCAAATCATTAATCGAAAGATTGTTACCGGATGCCAGGGCGGTGCTACCAGCCGTGAAGGTTCCGTTACTAATGGTCAAGTCGCCGTTGGTTGCCGTCAACGATGTATTGCCTGTGGCGGCTACATTCGAGTTCACCAGCGAAAGGTTATTTGCCGCAAGCATGTCAAGCGTACCTGACGCTTCCAGTTTCAAATCGGCAATCGAGATATTGTTACCGGAGGTCATGGCGGTGTTGCCAGCCGTGAATGTTCCGTCACTAATGGTCAAGTCGCCGTTGGTTGCCGTCAACGATGTATTGCCTGTGGCGGCTACGTTGGAATTCACCAGCGAAAGTTTGTTCGCCGCAAGCATATCAAGTGTACCCGATGCTTTCAGTTGCAAATCGGCAATCGAGATATTGTCACCGGCGGTCATGGCGGTGTTGCCAGCCATGAAGGTTCCGTCACTAATGGTCAAGTCGCCGTTGGTTGCCGTCAACGATGTATTGCCGGTGGCGGTTACGTTAGAATTCACCAGCGAAAGTTTGTTCGCCGCAAGCATGTCAAGCGTACCTGACGCTTCCAGTTTCAAATCGTTAATCGAGATATTGCTACCGGAGGTCATGGCGGTGTTACCAGCCGTGAACGTTCCGTCACTAATGGTCAAGTTACCGTTTGTTGCCGTCAATGATGTATTGCCAGCGGTAACATTGGAGTTCACCAGCGAAAGGTTGTTTGCCGCAAGCATGTCAAGTGTTCCGTTGGCGGTCAACAACAAGTCGGCAATCGAGATATTGTCACCGGCGGTCATGGCGGTGTTACCAGCCGTGAATGTTCCGTCACTAATGGTCAAGTCGCCGTTGGTTGCCGTCAGCGACGTGTTGCCGGTGGCGGCTACGTTGGAGTTCACCAGCGAAAGTTTGTTCGCCGCAAGCATGTCAAGCGTACCTGACGCTTCCAGTTTCAAATCGGCAATCGAGATATTGTTACCGGAGGTCATGGCGGTGTTGCCAGCCGAGAATGTCCCGTCGCTAATGGTCAAGTCGCCGTTGGTTGTCTACATCGCCATTTGCAAAAATTGCACTATTGGTGATATTAACAATGGTTTGGGCACTGGGTTTGGTAGCAGAGTCAGCAAAAATGCTGACAGCACTCTGGCCTGTAATCGAATCGATAAGTTTGGTCTTGATATTTTGTATCCGTTCACGCCGCCTACGTTCTCAGCGGCGTGATAGGATCATTTTAGCGGACAATTGTTCGGAAGTAAAGAAGGCGGAGCAAGCCCATGCAGAAAACTGAAAATCGCATCCCGAAGAAAGGCCATCACGTTTCG
>CAZNVM010000269.1:0-17042 GCA_964576215.1 uncultured Planctomycetaceae bacterium | reverse complement strand
GATCTTTTGGTCTTGCTGTTTCATGTCGATTCCTTTCGAGTGAATTTTGATTGGTGTCAAAAAAACACAAGATACCGTAAAATCGACTGTTAGGGCAAGGCCAATTTTTTTCTGTAAGACAAATTACTTAACGGCGTAGAGAGCCAACCCAATCAGAGCCGCGCACGCAGTAAGCGGTTAGCGGTGCCCCCGGTGGTAACGTGAAAACCGCTTACTCCGTGCGCGGCTCTGATTGGGGCTGGTTCTCCTCCGTTTCTTCTTGCGGTAGCGGGGCGGTGAAGGAAAGCGGCATCGGAACAACGGTTGAATAGGTAAGGATTGGAATTTCGTTGCCGGAAGAACCGAACATTCTGAAAACCGTCGAACGTGGTGCCAACTTTTTTCGAATATGCAATATCACACGAACCGCCGAAGGTAAATATCCGATCTCGTCCATGTCCCAATAATCGATCCACTCTTCGTTTTCCGTGTCGTAATACCAAAATTCGATCCCCTCGACTTCCGGAGCGAGGGCTTCGTCGTACTGCCCGTATTCGTAATCAAGATTATTCTCCTCGGCGTATTTGCAAACGTAGCGATCACGCAAACGTCGGTAGAGTCCGTATTGAACTCCGTAACGGTCAAGGGGAAGCCCAAGTGAACCGCTGATTCGCTCTTCGGTCGATTCCTCAACGGAAAGCATCCCGGTATCCTTGCCGATGTAGTAAAACGCCGTTTTCGTCGGGCTGCTGCGGTCGCCTAAAATCGATCCTTCTGCAAGCACATAACTCGTTTTGTACGTTTCGCCGCGCGGAAGTCGGCCGGTGTCGATTTGAATCCAATCGGAACTCCCGTAAATGCCCGGCATGGTTCCGACCACGGTTCCGGATTCCGGGACCTCGGAAAAATCGGTCGTCGATTCCGTTTCGCTTGACGTTTCTGCGGAAAACGTGTTGGTTAGGCCGCTTTGCGACAAGAGTGAAGGGTCGATTCCGTAGGAATCCCACATCGAATCGAAAATGCTCGTATCGACGGACAGGTTTTCTTCCTTTTTCGCAACGACGACGCTCCGAATATCCCGGGCAATTTTTTCAAGCAGTGCCCGTGCAAGCTGCGTTTCCTCAACTTCCGTTCTTGCCGAATCGAGCAGCCGCATGTTCGTGTCGATTGCGAAGCCGACCATGAACATTACAACGCTCATCAGCAGAAGCGCAAGCAGGACTTCGATTAAAGTGAACGCACGAAACGGTGTCATGAAAAGGGGGGATGGAAGTGCAACAGTTTTAGAAGCCCCGAACAAACAGCGGTTTGCCGTTCCCCAAACAATTTTTCTGAAATTTTACCTCTGTCAACACGGAAAAACAAGACATCGGAAAAATTCTCGCAAAGGTACGAAGGGGGGCAGTCCCTCGAACCCTCGAACCCAGGTCGATAACAAATTCACCAAAACAATGGCAGCCGGGAACGGAGCGCAGCGCAGTGTCCGGATTTCCCCGCGATTCGGTCCGGTCGCTTCACTCCGTTGCGCTCCCGGCTGCCATTCATACATACTTGTTCGCCGGTTAAAGCGGTTGACGCCGATGAGGAAATGAGTAGAATCGCGTTGTCCGGTTCACGGTAGTACTGCCAGGGAGCAACTCGCCGGAATAACCGGATCAATGACAAAGGGCGTGGACGGTACCGTTTCTTGTTTTTTTTGGAAAAGGGCAAATGCGAACTCTCATAATTTTTCTTTTTCTCGCCCTCACGGGCACTTGTTTCTCCGCCGAAGCGTTTAAGCCGGTTCCTTTTACGAATGTAAAAATCGAGGACACGTTCTGGAAATCACGGCTTGAAACGAACCAAAAGGTTTCAATCCCGCACAACTACAAGTGGTGCGAGGAAACAGGCCGATTCGACAATTTCGCCAAAGCTGCCGGACTCCTGGAAGGCGAATTTCGCGGGATTTACTTCAACGATTCCGACGTGTACAAAGTGCTCGAAGGGACCGCTTATTCGCTTGCGTCGAACCCCGATCCGGAATTGGAGAAAGCGGCGGATAAAGTGATCGATTGGATCGCCGCCGCCCAACTTCCCAATGGGTATATCAACTCGTACTACCAACTCAAAGAACCGGACAAAAAGTGGACGAATACCCGTGTGATGCACGAGTTGTACTGCCTCGGTCACATGTTCGAAGCGGCGGTCGCTTACAAACAAGCGACCGGGAAAACGAAATTACTGGAGGTCGCCGAAAAAGCCGCCGATCACGTCGCCGACACTTTTGGCTACGAAGAAGGCAAAAAACGGGAAGTGCCCGGCCACGAGGAAATCGAGCTCGCTTTGGTCAAGATGTACGACCTGACCGGCAAGGAAAAATACCTGAATCTTTCGAAAATGTTCATCGACCTTCGCGGCGATCAGTCGAAACGGACCGACAAGCTGCAAGGGCATTACTCGCAGGATCACAAACCGGTCCGTGAACAGGACGAAGTTGTCGGCCACTCCGTTCGGGCAATGTATCTGTACTGTGGCATGACGGACATCGCCGCCAAAACCGGCGACGAACAATTGATCCAGGCCCTCGACAAACTCTGGGACAGCGTGGTCCGCAAAAAAATGTACATCACCGGCGGCATTGGAGCAAGACACGAAGGAGAAGCGTTCGGCGAGGATTACGAACTTCCGAACCGAACGGCGTACTGTGAAACCTGTGCGGCGATTGGCCTTGTCTTTTGGGCACATCGGATGAACCTGTTGCACGGTAACGCAATGTACGCCGATGTCGTCGAACGGGCACTCTATAACGGCGTATTGTCCGGAATCGGTAGAAGCGGCAAGAGTTTTTTCTACGTCAATCCGTTGGAAAGTACCGGCAATCACCACCGGCAGCCGTTCTTCGATTGTGCCTGCTGCCCGACGAATGTAATCCGGCTCATTCCTTCAATACCGGGGTATCAGTATGCCGTCGATGAGGAGGGAATTATCATTAACCAATTCATTTCGGGAAAAGCGACGATCAATCATCCGACCAAAGGAAAAATCGATGTCGAAATGAAAACCGACTATCCGTTCGGCGGTAATGTTCAACTGTCGTTTCCCGGCTTGAAGCAGGAGATTCGTTTCAAATTAAGAATTCCGGACCAGTATCGCTCTTTTTCCATGGACCGTCTCCAATTGTCGCCCGGTATGCTTGAAACAATGACTTCCGACGGTCGGGGGTATCTTTGGTTCACCGCGACACCAAAACGGAGCGATTTTACCGTTGGTTTTCGAATCGAACCGCAACGCATGGTTTCCGACCCACGGGTCGTTGCGAATAAGGGACGTGTCGCCATTCAACGCGGTCCGCTGGTTTATTGTTTCGAGCAGTGCGACAACGAGGTTCCCATCTCGCAAATTCTTTTAGCCGACACTCCCTGCTTCCGCGAAGAGTTCCAAAAAGACCTGCTCGGCGGAATTGTCGTACTGAAATGCAAAAATGCCGACGGTCGGGAATTGACCGCGATTCCGTATTACGCCTGGGATCACCGTGAACCGGGACCGATGGCCGTTTGGGTACGGCAGGAAGGCTTGTCAAAGAATCGGGCGGACAATTGGGGCGATACGCTTTCGCTTTATGATGAACTCCAGCGGGAACAACATCGCCAGGGAATGTTCACCGGCGACGCGGAACCACTGACGATTTACGAAACAACGCTTGTTACCGCTTCGCATTGCTGGGGAAACGACTCACCGGACGCCGCGTTTGACGATCTGGAACCGAAAAATTCGAACGACCACACAATTCCGCGATTGACCTGGTGGGACCACAAGGGGACCGACGAATGGGTAACGCTGTCGTTCGAAAAACCGCAGACGTTTTCGCAGGCTTGCGTCTATTGGTTCGACGATGCCCCACAAGGGGAGTGCCGCTTGCCGGAAAGCTGGTCGCTTTCGTACAAAAACGGCGGCGACTGGGTGCCGATCAAATCGACGTTTGAAGTGAAAAAAGACGCCTATTGCACGGCGAAGTTTGACGAAATCACGGCCTTGGAGATTCGTGTCAACGTGAAACTGCAAGAAAATTTCTCCGGCGGGATTCTGGAGATCAAGTTGGATAAATGGATCCCTGAAACTCAAACCAAAACAACATCAATGAACCCGATACTTTACTTAGGCGACGACGATATTTCCAGTGCGGCGATTTATTTGGCCGGGGTATTGTCCCATTTTGGAATCCCGTTCGAGCGGGTCGATAGCAACCAATCGCCGGGACCGGAGTTTTTTACGAAGCAATATTCGCTTTATATTCTCAGCGATTATCCCCGGAAGCAATTTCAAGCGGGGCAACTGGAACACCTCGTCCAAGCGGTCCGGCAAGGAAGCGGCTTACTGATGGTCGGCGGCTGGGGAAGCTTTTACGGCAAAGACGGCGAATATCACGATTCCCCGCTGGTCGAAGTGTTGCCCGTCAAAATGAGCGATTGCGACGACCGCCGAAACTCGTTTCAGCCGTTGGTCGTTCGAAAGCTCCAGGAGCATGAAGTCCTCGATCCTCTTCCGTGGGAGGAAGCCCCGCCGACTTTTGGGGGGTATAATGCGATTACGCCGAAGCCGGATGCGACCGTATTGCTTGACGCCGTTCGCTTGAATGTGCAATACCAGAGAGACAGCCGAAAGATGCAGGTTTCCGAGGGGGAAGCGATTCCGCTTCTCATCGTTGGCACGTTTGGCAAAGGAAAAACGGCGGCGTTGGCAACGGACGTCGCTCCGCACTGGGTCGGCGGATTCGTCGATTGGGGGGACCAAAGAATCACCCAAACCGTAGGAGACGGCTTCATCGAAGTCGGCAACCATTATGCCCGGTTTTTACGCAACCTTGTTCTTTTTTTAAGGGAATAGTATTACGCGTTTGGAATTCCCCGTTTCCCCCCGGTAGTATTTCCTGCCAAAATCGCTAAAATTTTATTGAATTCGTTGTTTTACGATCTCTACGGTTTAGCTGAACTAACATGCCGGAAATTTCTCGATTCTACGGAATTCGGTTACAGTGTATCACCGGGATATCGGAAAACATAACCTGCCGCATATCCATGCTGAATATCAGGAATTTGAGGCCGTCTATTCGATTCCCAATGGGCAATTGTTGACAGGCGAACTGCCTCGGCGGCAAAAAAATATGGTCGAAGAATGGATTGAGCAACATCGAAACGAATTGATACGGAACTGGCGGTTGGCCGTTGTCGGTGAAGGATTATTCCAAATTGATCCATTGGTTTAGACAGAGAAAAAAATGAGTGCACTACAACTGACTACTTTTTATGCGGACGACCTTGACGATGAAATTGTCAGTACCGGTATTCCTACGAGCCCAAAGATCGTCCGTGTGCGCCCCAATGAGGATTTTTCCCTGACGATTCTGTTCAAGACCGGTGAGGTCAAGCGGTTCGATGTGGCCCCTTACCTGAACTGTAGCGAATTTTTCCGTGAATTGGCGGACCCGGTGTATTTCCAGAAAGCCTTTCCCGACGGTGGTGCCGTCGAGTGGCCTCATGGTCAAAGTTTTTGTTCCGATACCCTTTATCCTTACGGAATTCCCGTTGTTGATCGATAATACCAACCCCTTAACCTGATAAATCCTCCATGGCCCAGATTGAAATCAACGGTCGTAAAGTCGACGCCGAACCGGGCGAAATGCTACTCACGACGCTTCGTCGCAACGGTATCAATGTACCGACGCTTTGCCATATTGCAGAACTCCTTCCGACCGGGGCGTGCCGGATGTGCGTCGTCGAAGTCGATGGACAACGCAATCTCGTTCCAAGCTGTGCGTTTCCCGTGTTCGACGGCATGAAAGTCAAAACCCATTCGGCCCGTGCCGTCGAAGCCCGAAAAACCATCGTCGAACTCCTGCTCGCCGATCATCCGGAAGACTGCTTCTACTGCGAACGCAACGGAAATTGTCAGCTTCAAGACCTGTCCGAACAACTCGGTGTCCGTAGCAAGCGGTATCTCGGCGAGAAAAACACCTATCCGCTTGACACTTCCGGCGAATCAATCGTTCGGGATTCTTCCAAGTGTATCAAGTGCGGCAAGTGCGTTCGGGTTTGCGAAGAAATCCAGGGCGTCGCCTGCATCGACTTTATCAATCGAGGTTCTCAAACAACCATCGGGACCGCTTTCAACGAAGGGATCAACGTTTCCAGTTGCGTCAACTGCGGTCAATGCGTTACCATCTGCCCGACCGGCGCACTGACCGGTAAATCGCATGTTTCCCGTGTGATGAAAGCACTGGAAGACCCGGAAATGCACGTCGTTGTTCAACACGCTCCGTCGGTCTCCATTTCCATCGGCGACGAGTTTGATATGCCGGTCGGGATCGATATGGTTGGTGTCATGCACGCGGCAATGCGGCGGCTTGGATTCCAGAGGGTCTTTGATACCAGCTTCAGTGCGGACCTGACGATCATGGAAGAAGGAAGCGAACTCGTCAACCGGGTCAAAAGCGGCGGCGTTCTTCCGTTGTTTACAAGTTGTTCGCCCGGCTGGATCAAGTTCGTCGAAACGTTTTATCCCGAATTCATTCCGAATCTTTCGAGTTGCAAAAGCCCGCAACAAATGCTTGGGGCCGTCATCAAAACGTTTTACGCCGAACGGGAAAAACTTGACCCGAAGAAAATATTCAGCGTCTCCGTCATGCCCTGTACGGCGAAGAAATTTGAGGCGAGCCGCAGTGAAATGGGACGGGATGGGTATCACGACGTCGACGCCGTCCTCACCACACGGGAACTGGCCCAGATGTTCCGGATGTTCGGCATGGACCTGCGGAACCTTGCCCCGGAACAGGCGGATACGCCGTTCGGAGTACGCACAACCGCCGGAAAAATTTTCGGTGCCAGCGGTGGTGTCATGGAAGCGGCGATTCGCTCCGCGTACTTCCTGCTTACCGGTAAGGAACTTCCGGGACTCGCCGTGGAAGCCGTTCGTGGTCTCGATGGTGTCAAGGAAGCTCGTCTGGATATCAACGGTTTGAAACTTGGCGTCGCGGTTGCCAACGGACTCGGCAATGCCAGGAAACTGCTCGAAAAGATCAAAAGCGGCGAGAGAACCGACCTGCATTTTATCGAAGTGATGACCTGTCCCGGCGGCTGCGTCGGCGGCGGCGGTCAACCGTATTCGACGGACCGCGACAAAATTCGCACGAGAATTCAATCGCTTTACACGATTGATTCCGGCGAGTCGCTTCGTGTTTCGCACAAAAATCCGGATGTCACGCAGCTTTACAAGGACTACCTCGGCGAACCCAACGGCCCCAAAGCCCATGAACTGCTGCACACGACGTATCACCAACGAGAACCGCTTACTTAAATCTTGACCGGGATTTTATTAAGATTTTCAAGACTGGCAAGATTAAAAATGATCTTGGTAATCTTGTGAATCTTAATATAATCGTGGTTCCGACACTCTCCACTCACCACTGTTTAACCATGCACAAAATATTATTTGTCGAAGACGACGCTGATTTTCGTGTTGAGTATGCCCAAAAACTCCGTGACGCCGGTTTTACGGTTGTCGAAGCGGAGGGTGAAACGCCTGCCGGGGAACTTTTGCGAAAGGACAAGTTCGACCTGGCCATCGTCGATCTCGTCATGGAAAACGCCGACGGCGGTTTCACGCTTTGTTATCACATTAAAAAAACGAACCCCGGAATGCCGACGATTTTAATTACGGCCATCAACAACGAAATGGAACTTCGTTTTTCGGTGGAATCGAAATCGGAGCAGTCCTGGATCAAGGCGGATGCGATGTTGAACAAACCGATGCGGTTCGAGCAGCTTCTGTCCGAGGTACGGCGTCTCCTCGGTTATGAAGAAACGCCGGCACACCATTAATCCTCATCCGTATCATGTCAAAATACATCAATCCTTACACGGACTTTGGTTTCAAAAAGCTCTTCGGTGAAGAAGCGAACAAGGATTTGTTGATCGACTTTCTGAACACGCTTTTACCGGAGAGACACCAGATCGAAACGCTGAAATTCCGGGGAGTGGAACAGCGTGATTCTATGGCGAGCGGGCATCGAACGGTGCTTGACCTTTATTGTGAAAATTCCGAAGGTAAACCGTTCATCGTCGAGATGCAAAAAGAGGATCAGGAATTATTCAAAGACTGTTCCCTCTATTACGCCACCCATCCGATTCAGGAACAGGGACGGAGGGAAAAGGAATGGGTACGGGAACAAAGGGAGAATGAATGGAATGTCGAACTTGATACCGTCTATTTCATCGGGATACTCGATTTTGTGTACGACAAGAACGATCCCAATCCGGTTTTGATCCGGGAAGTCTCGCTCAAGGATCAGCACGGCAAGGAGTTTTACGGAAAACTTCGGATGTTTTACATTCAAATGCCGGTGTTCGATCTGAAGGCCTCGCAACTGAAAACCCGTCGGGACAAATGGTTGTATTTTTTGAAATACCTGCCGAGTTTGGAGCATATTCCGGTCATCATGCAGGAAAAAGTGTTTCAAAAAGCGTTTCTCACGTCGGAGGTGGCGGCGATGGACAAAGAGGATCGTGATCGCTACGAATCGGAATTGGACCGCTACCAAATCTACCAAAGAACCCTCGAAACGGCGAAAAATGAGGGGGTTAGGAAAGGAATCGAAGTCGGAAAAGTGGAAGGCAAGGTTGATATTGCCCGTGAAATGAAAAAGGATGGTGTGAATCCGCAAACCATCGCCAAGTATACCGGTCTTTCGGTGGAAGAAGTTGAGCAATTAAACTGAGGTTTTCACCGGAATATACCGAAAATGGGATCAAGCTGTTACTTTTGCGGGATGGCGAAATTTCGTTCGAATCTTTTGCGCCCTTAGCAGTTCAGCCCACCAGACAACGCGGCCTTATTCCCTTATGACAAGGGTCCGATAAGGGAATAAGGGCGCAATAATGAGGGCGGTTCCATCCTACTAAGGGCGCAACATGCCGCCACAAAAACACCCCGTCAAAAAAACAATTTGTAGCCATTTTCAGTATAATCCGGTTACGGCACCACGCTTGGGATTCAAGCGTTATACCATTCCAACCCGTTTGCGGACGAACCACTCCAAAGCCAGGACCGAGCAGAGCAAAACCAGCATCGGCCAGGAATCGTAGAGCGTAAGTTTCGTTTCCCGTTTTTCCGTAAGAACCTCCGCCTTTTCGGCAAGTTCCTGAAGCAAGCCCGGCAACTTTTCCGGCAGAACGCTTTTTCCTCCGGTCAATCCGGCAAGATTCCCCAAAAGCGTCGGATCGGCAACGGGATTGTCCAACTCAAGATGTTGCTCGAATACGAGAAATCGGGCCGTTGCGTTCTTTGCTTGCGAACTCCCTTCCCTTGCGGAAGCCGTTACACGAATCGTGTAATCGCCCGGCTGGGTCGAATTTCGCACGGAACCGGTTGCGATACCGTTGTCGTTGACGATCAGGACCGGCTCTTCCTTACCGTCGGGCAAGCGAACAAGTGCTTCGACTTTGGGATTGGGCACGTCTTTTCCCTTGTCGTCGCGCAATTGGACCTTGAACCTGACCGTTTCGCCGACGGCAAACCGGGGTTTGTCTAATTCGATCCAGCAGTCGCCGAGCATCGACTCGTCCATTTTCGCAAGCCAAAGGATCACCTGACGCCAAAACCGTTTGTGTTCCTTTTCGTGATCGGCCCACCATCTCCAGGTGGTATCACCGGCAAACGCAAGCGTTCGGCCCGCCCCGCTAATCTGCTGCACCAAAAGCGGTTGGCGTTCCGGACCGTCCGGTCCTGCGATTAGCGGAATCGCGCCCTGTTTCGCAACGAGCCGGTTCGCTCCCTTGAGCGGCGGAAGCGAGTCCCAGGCGGCGCGGATTTCCCGTGCCGTCGAAGAGGGACCGATTCCCAGAAGGAACGGATTCTGGGAAACTCCCACGTCGGTCGGCTTGAGCGGAAGCGGAATCTCCCAGTGAATATCCTTGCGGTACTCTTCGCCGAGCGGTTGGAGTTCCTGAGCACGAACGACGACCGGCAACACGGCGGCAAGCGGCGTTCCGGCGTATCCTCCCGCCCCAAACGAATGGTATCCGCCGAGCATTACCAAACCGGAACCGCCGGTTACGCAATCGGCCAACGCTTTAAGCTCCTCGTCTTTCAGTGCGGCAGCAGGCAAATCGCCGATCATGTAAACCGTAAATACACCCGGCGTGAAAAATTCCTTGACCAATGAAGGCCGCTCGTCCGTCGCCTGCTTGAGAACATCGAGAGCCGTCTTGCCGACCGCTTCCCGGCTGGTTTTCGCATACACAAGAAATTGTTCGACCGGAAAACGGTGGTATTTCAAACGGATGTCTGCCGAAGAGTCAATGGATTTCCGAAGCACCAACTGTTCGTAGCGGCTGGAACCTTCCAGGTAAAGAACGTTCAAGCCTCCTTCCATAACCCGGACGAACGAACTCATTTCGTTGTTCGTTTTGACGACTTCTTTCGGTTGCGGCTCGGCGACGACCGAGACTTTTTTCAAACCGGTCGTTTGCGGGATGTACGTAAACCGGTAAGGGACCAGTTGTCCTTCCTCGGTCGCCGTGAGTTTTTTGGACGCGACGACCTCCATCTTGCCCGGCGAGGTCTCGAAAAGAAGTCGGACCGGGATTTCCTTGTTCAGAAACCCGTTGACCCGGATTTGGCCGCTTACGACCAGCTCGTTTTTGACGAAAATGTGCTCCGCCGCCAAAAGTTCCCGGACGGCAATATCGAGGTTGTCCGGCGTATCCGACTTGCCGAACGAGACCGTGTAGAGCGGGAAATTCGCGTCGCGGAACTTGACCGCTGCATCACGGGGCGTCAGATCACGGGGCGGACGGGTTCGCTGGGTTCCGTCGGAAAGGAGGATTGTCGCCAGGAGCCGTTTTCCGGCGGCCCGTTGAAACACTTCGTCGAGAGCGAAGCCAATTGCCGTTTCCTTCCCGGTCGGAGTCTCCGGCAAAGAAACGGCCCCGCGACTCATTTCGAGAGGGTGAAGCGACTGGTCGAAAAGGAACGGATGCAGATCGAACCGTTTTTGCAGTTGCTGGAGCGTTTTCTCGGAATCTTGCAGTGCTTGTTTGGCGTGCTCGAACCGGCTTTTTCCGCTGGATTCGTCCCGAACGGACATGCTTTCGGAGCAGTCGAGCAAAAGGTAAAGTGACGCCGGAAGTTTAAACGTTTCCGTGTAAACGAGGGCCGGGCGGAACATCAAGAGAGCAAGCAGCAACAGCGAGACGAAACGCAGACCAAGAATCCATTTTTTCCCGCGGGAGGTCAACCGATCTTTGCTTGGAGCAAGCCGTAAAACGACTAGCCCCAACAGCAGGAGGATCAGGAGCACGGTGAACGAACTCCCCAAAATCGGTGAAAAAGCGAGTTGGTTCAAAACAGCGACGAAGTGAGGGAGAGAGGAACAAAGTCGAAGGATAATGCATTATACACGATGTTTTAGAGGTGCCAACGAGCCGGCACTACAGGTCCCGGCTCTATAAAAAAATCCCGGGGCGGTAAAAGTGTCATGCCGCAAAATTTGTCGAGGATTTACCAATCGCGTTCACTGCTTTTTCTTCAAAATAAAATCCCTGTCGGCGGGCTTTCGCATGATCCAGCGGAGCAGCGGGAGCCAAAAGGTTTTCGCTGAATAGATGAATCGAGATTTCCAACCGGAATGGAAAACCTGAAATGTCGAATGATTTTGATGTCCCGTTCCGAATTTTTTCTTGTGGTCATAACTTGCTCCACAAAAATCAAAAATTTTGCCTCCTTCCTGCAAGAGACGTTCCAACTGATAATGTAGCAATACAATGCCTGGTGCGTATTTCTTATATTTTTCATCGTAATCCCGAATACAACCATAATACGTACCTTTTTTACTCAGCATATACACACCGCCAATGGGTACGGCATCTAAAAAAATGATGGCAATTTTTACTTCGTTCCTCTTTGCCAAAATTGGTGTTATCTCTTGATAATACTGCTGATAGTGCGGATTTTTGTCACTTCCTTTCCAACTGTTACAACGAACAATTTCCAAATGTTTCAAGCCCTCTTCCATTTCGTCCGGCTTTTCAAAGAATCGGACCAAACGGAATGAGCCTGCTTCATTAAAAATCTTGACATGTTTGCGAATATCCTTACGGGCTCCTTTATTTAAGGAGCTAAGGTAATCTTCAAATGAACTGGTCAGTTCAATGAATATGGCAACAGAACCGGTATTTTGGATCAGTGCATACCCGGGGCGGTGTTCCGCTTCCAAAACGAATCGGTGAAAAGAACTTGAGGCAAGAACAGCGGAAAATTCCAGCATATCCCAGAACGAGCGATGTTCAAATAGATGATCCCAAGCGGCTCGAAACACGGCCTCCTGGTCTTGAGCAGGGTCCGTGAACATCGTATTTCGCGGTGTCATTCCGGTGTTGCAGAAACAGAGGAGTCGGTACGTTATTCCCGACGATTTTCGCAAACCGCGGACCAATGGCAAAATACCGATGAGTCTCTCCTTTTCGCTTATGGCAACAACGAACAATTCTTGCCCGGAAGGTTTGCCGAAGTGAATCCAGGAATGATAAAACCAGTCCCAAGAATAAAACGGCATGTCCGTTTCGGGCCGGGCAATCACGAGACGATCCCAATCCTCTTTGAGGGCAATAAGCTCTTCGTCCATTGTGACAAAACGTGTTTGTATCATAAATCAATGTGCAATGTTATTCAGATATCCAAAAAAATCTGCCAGGCTTTGATGTTTTCGTTTTTTCGTTCTGATTGACTGTTCGTTTGAGAGAAACGGTAGAAAATACATTTTTTCATTCTCAGTATTCTCGAAGGAAACAGAGAATTTACCAATACCCGAGCCAATTGAAAAAACTTCCAATGTCAAAGCAACAAACTGAGTTGAGAAAATTTACAAAAGACTCTGTTCATAATGCACTATGTTTTTATTCCGGCAAAAGCGGTTTCAAGTTTCCAGAGGAACGCATCAATCGACATTTCACCAATAGACACTCTTGGCAAATGAAACGGCGGGGTTTCACGTTTGACACCTCCCCATTCCGTAAGGACAATTGTTTCGTATCCCAAAACGAGTACCTGTTTGTCCGACTCCGGATTGTGTTGTGGGTTTAAGTAAGGGTGTGGGTAGGAAAAATGTTTCGGTGTTTGTTTCAACTTTTCTGCGAGCAGTCGGTGTGATTCGACGATTTCGATTTGTCGGTCCTCTGTGGAAATATATCCGACGTTGGGATGAGAATACGTATGATTTCCGATGTTGTGTCCTCGTTGAATCAATTCACGAGCCATTTCCCAAGTCATCATTCGAGGGGCAATCGCGTCATTGTACCTGAACGAGAAATGATTTTCAAGCCATTCGATCCGTTCATTTTGTTGTTTCCATGAAAAAGCGGCGCATTGCTCATTGTGAAACATAAACGCTTCCTGATGTTCTCGTGGTGAATCAAGTTGCCAGTCTCTTTTTGCCCAGGGATCACGTAAAACAATCCCTTTGTTTTTCGCCTGCTCAAATAAATAAAGGGTTTTACAGAACCAGGGAAGTGTTTGGTTTTCCACACACCCTGCGGTGAGGTAAAATGTTCCGCGAATCCCGAACTCCTCCATGATGGGTGCGGCCAAATGATAATTGTCGGCAAATCCGTCATCAAAAGTTATCGCAACGGAACGCGAGGGAATCCTTTTGTTGCCGCTTACCCAATCCGCAATCTCGTCAAGTGTTACAGGGTGAAATCGCTCTTTGAGCAAGTGCATATATTGCCGGAAAGTCCCGGCGGTTGCCGTAATTCCCGGCCCAATATAACTTCGTTGTCCTTCCCTGTCGTTTGAAACGGAGTGAAAATAAAGTATCACCGCCGTTTGGGGCATAAAACACTGTTTGAAACGAAGCAAGCCGGACTTTATAATCGTTTTTTTGACGATCCTTTTTATTGACATTGTTTTATCTACGATTGATTTGCGTTAAAAAATTTTGAAATTTTCAGAAGGCGTCCGTATCCACTTTGTAAGACGCCGCGTATGAGGGATTTATCTTCCGGAGTTAGTATTCCCGACACCCATACTCCTCCCACCCAAAGCAACAGAATCATGGATTTCCCAAGGAGAGGAAGGTATTGAAATCTTCCAAGTATCTCCGGAATTCTTTCCCATTTTGACATTTCACCCATTTGTTCCGGTGTCAGGGTGTTCTGAAGAACGCCATCCCCACATTGAAGGCTTAGGAAATAACAAGCCGCACTTAATAAAAACAGCCGCAGGTAATTGAAATACTGGTAGTCGACCCGAAATATTCTTTGAGTAACGCCGAGTCTGATGAGACAGGAAACAATAGAAGAGCACATCAATGCGCATGCAGCACCGAGAACATTCCAACGGGGAACCAGCAAAAACATGAACACCAATATAATGGGCAGCATGGTGGCAGTTACCCACGGCTTATACCTTGTCGTTCTTGTGATATAGTACGTATTTTCCATTTGCAGATAAAAATTGACAAACCAACCTGAAATGGCCAATGGAAGTACCAAAGGAACCGCTTTCAAATAAGAAGTATCACAGATCGCCGTGATCAAATCTTTGGCAAAGACACACAACACAAGAGTACCAAAAGAAAAGACGAGGTTCATTTTCACGGCAAAGTCTCCGAACACTTTTGAGGCGTTCGGTTGCTTGAAAACCCCGTACATTTTTGCCGTCCAGACTTGTTGAATCGCTGCTGCGCCAAACAATGGGACTATACGTGTCAGACGGGACGCCAAAGAATAGAAACCAATAGCTTCCAGAGCGGCGGCGTTTGTCGCATAAGTGTTGTATTTAATAATAAAAAAGCGATCCGCATTGCCGTAAACCCATCCCATCAGACCCGCAGGAATCAACGGCCAACAAAAAGCCCAGACTTTCCCGATTTTGGAGAAATCCGGATGAATCGAACCGATGGCAAGTTCACGGGACATCAACAGAATGGAAAATACGACGGAAACGATACATTGTGAGAGAAAGACGCCCCAAATTCCCCACTCAAGCCAGGCAACGAAGTAGACGCACAAACTGACACGAATGACCAACATGGCCATGTTCGTCAGGACAAAACGTAACGATTCCAATCGTGCCTGCATCAACGCCAGTGGAACTGTAGTCAATGAACCCAAAAGGGCGGTGACTAATCCAAACACCAACAATTTCGGATTGTCTGCTCCGAGGAACGCATTCAATGGAACGGCTAAAACAAACGTGGAGAGGATCGCAACCAACACCATCACCCAGAGAAAAAGTGAAAGTGTGACTGCGACTTTGCGCCGTTCTTCTTCTGAATTCGCCTGTCGATAAAATGTGAGTGCCGCAAGACGTATTCCGTTGACGACGAAAAGGGTATTGATGAGGTACGCGGTACGATCAATAATTTCAGTGATACCATAATCACCGGGTGTCAGGTAATTCGTGTAAAGCGGTAACAAGACCACCGGAGCGAATTGATTTAACAGTTCGCCGAACCCGTAAATGAAGGTATGGGTGAGAAACTGCTTTTTATTGGATGTCGACGGCGAATCCATGAAAAAAAGGTGGTAGTGTGAAAAAAAACTATAAACTTTGAATTGCCTCTTCGACGATTTTCAGTTCGTCAATCGTGTTGATGCCAAGGCTTTCAATCGGCTTGAGAACCGGGAGGGCGAGTACCTTTTTCCCTTGCTTTTTCAGAACCAATGGAGTGTCGGTAATGTAATACTCTCCCTGCGAATTGTCGGTTTTCAAATGCGTCAAAGCGTCAAGCAGATCGGGAGCGTGAAACACATAATAACTCATGTTGACTTCCGTGATCTTTTTCTGTTCTTCCGTCGCGTCTTTTTCCTCGACGATTCCGGTGAATTCGCCGCTTGCGTCCCGGACGATGCGGCCAAGACCGGAGGGATCGTCTTTATGAGCGGTTCCGAGAATGCACGCCGGAGGATTCGACTTCGTGTACGACTCGAACAATTTTCGGATCGAATCCACCTGGATCATCGGGCAGTCGCCAGCGACCACCATCACCGGCCCTGTGTGCGATTGCAATTGCTCCCGGCACATCATCACGGCGTGTCCGGTTCCGAGCTGTTCGGTCTGCTCGGCGTATTCGAGATTTTTTCGATGGGGCAACGTTGAGCGAACGAGATCGCTTCGATAACCGACCACAGCGATAATACGGTCGATCCCGGCCTGTTCCAAAGCGTCAAGCACAAACTCAATCATAGGCCGCCCACAAACGGGAAAAAGCACTTTCGGAAGTTCCGATTTCATCCGGGTCCCTTTCCCGGCGGCCATAACAATCGCGATTTTTTGCATAGAAATAAAATAAAAAATAAAAAATAACGGCCGGGAACGGAGCGTCGCGCAGTGACCGGATCGAATGCGGAATCGGCCGGTCACTGCGCTACGCTCCGTTCCCGGCTGTCATATTGGTTTATTCCTCTTCATCATATTCTTCCTCCTCCTCTTCTTTCACCTCTTCCTCTTTCGGCAACACTTCGGCAAGGAGTTTGGTGATGAGGAGCGAGTTTTTCGTTCCTTTGTCGAGGACGAACTGCAACTGCGGGGTGTAGCGGGTGTCAATCCGCCTGGCACACTTGGCCTGGAGGTACCCAGCCGCCGATTGAAGGCCACGCAGGGAAAGCGTTTCCATCGCTTCGTCCCCCATGATGGAGACATACACTTTGGCGTGTCGCATATCGCCGGACACCTCGACCCGGGTCACGGTGACGTTTTTAATTCGCGGGTCCTGGAGATCGGCGATGATGGCCATACCGACGACTTCACGAATCGCTTCGGCGGCTTTAAGGGTACGGCGTGAGGACATTTTAACAAGAGTGCATAAGGAGAAACACGGGAACCAAACGCCCCATTGTAACCATCTTGTCGAAAAAGAAAAGGTTCCGTCCCGTCCCCGCCCTTTTCGGGGCAGTCCGTCGAAGAAGTTTGTATCGAGACCGTCATTTCGCGATGCTCCATTCCGGCTTTTATTCATCTCCCCCAATAAAAGCCGGAATGAAGCGAAGCGAAATGACGGTAAAATCAGTAAAAATCGTAAACTTGTCGAC
>CAZNVM010000268.1:0-23432 GCA_964576215.1 uncultured Planctomycetaceae bacterium | reverse complement strand
TGGATCATCACGGTTCTGGCGGCGGTTTACGGTTTCGTGAGTCTGTTCGTCCCACGGCATCTGCGATACTGCGTCGGCTATGCGGTGTTACTGACAATGCTGATCCTCCCGGCGATCACCTGCTTTCTGTTCGATCCGATCAACATCGCTCCTCAAAGAGATGAAACCCGGAGGTTGCGCTTCGCTTCACCTCCGGACAAGTTGGTCCTGGACGCTCCGTACAACGTTCACAAAAAGGTCGAAAAGATTCTGGCGTCGATGGAATGATCGTTTTTTTCGCAGCGAAATTCAAGGGATTGGCGGCTCGTTGGTTTTCAACGGGCTGCAATTGTTTGCGGCACGATCATTGGAGTTCTATCGGAATTCTTCGATGAGCCGGGCGGCGTGGTCAATGCTGCTGGTGTCTCCGGCAAAACCAATGACATAACCTTTGACGTCCGTTTGTTGCTTGAGAATATGGCCTGTTTCCAAATCAAGCTCGACACGACCGGAGGTAAGTTTGTCGAAGAGTTGAATTTCAAACTTCGGCTCCTCAATCGGCGATAAGCGTTCGGTCTTATAGGAAATGACCGCCAAACCGTTCTTGACACTATTGAGCGTGTAGATTTTCTGGAGTCTCACTTTCTTCACCGTCCCGTTCGGTTGCGGTAAGGCCGCTTCTTCCGGAACTTTCCACGTTTCGCCGACTTTGATTCTTCCCTGGGGAAGCGTGATGAGAATCTTACTGTCCAAAGATTCAAGCGTGTACGGAACCAACGGGATGCGTTCCAAAAGTTCGCCGCGCGGAGAAATTCTCAGTTTCAACAAGGGAATGTTAAGCGATTGGGAAACCTGTTCATAACCCAAAGGAACTTCCTGATCGGTTTTGCTGTTATACGACGATTCGAGGTTCTCCTGTTTGCGTTGCGTATCGGGTTTGATCTCCTGGGCCGTTCGGTCGAACTCCTCGATCACCTGTTTGCGGTGCATATCGACTTCTTCGACCTGGTGTTCAATCGTCGCGGTTCCGTCGGCATCGACTTCGGTAACGATCCAAAGTTTGGTCGAGGTGCTGAGCGTATCGACCAAATCGGTTTTTTCCTCCATCGACGTTTTGACGCGGAGCTGCTGCATCACCTTCCAACGAAGCCGGTCCCCTTTTTTGAAGCGGTAAACGAGTTCGTAAGTTTCCTCGGCACTCGCCGGCAAACTTCCAAACAGCACAAACCCGAGAAAAACGAAACAATAAAATGTCTTGGCAGAGGTCATTTTCGTGAACATAGGGATTAATCCGGAAAATTTTCAACGAGGCACGTTACGAAAAAGAGTCCGTTTCGTCAAGAGCAAAAAAGGCGGCAGGCTTCAGAAGGCAGAAGGCAGAAGTTGTTTTCTGCCGTCTGCCGTCTGTTACGTCATTCGTCGTACCAGCCAATCGCCGAGCGAGGGAAAAATCTGGGCAACCGCGAATAAAATTCTTGCTTTTGCGGGAACGATGAGTTCCAACTCCCTTTTTTCACAGGCCCGGACGATCCTTTTGCCAAGCCAAACGGGATCGATTTTGCCGACTTTCACCCCCGCTCCGGGAGCAAGAGCGGCTTGCGGGATTCCCTCGGTCCCTTCCAGCGGATAGAGGCGTGGATTGTCCCGCCTGATCGGGCCGGGACAGACCAGCAAGACATGCAAGCCTTCCGGGCCGAGTTCGAGCCGTAACTGCTGCGAATACGCGGCAACGGCGTGTTTGGAGACCGGATACGCTCCAACCCAGCGGGACGCACTCTTGGCGGCCAACGAACCAATGTTGACCACGCTTCCCCGGTTCGGCAAAAGCATTGGAACCGCCGCACGGGTGCAACGGATTGTGCCGAGAACGTTCAGGTCGAAAAGCGATTGAAATTGTTCCGGAGTCGTGTCGAGAACCTTGCCCCGCATGGAACGACCGGCGTTGTTGACCAAAACGTCCAACCGTCCGAAGCGGTCGGAAACTTCCCGAAAAACGCGGTCAACATCCTCTTGCTTCGTAATGTCGGCGCGGACCGGAAGCACTTCACCGTCGAGTTCGTTCGCGGTTTTTTCCACATCCTGGCGTTCCAGAGCGACAATCGCCAACTTTGCACCGGCCTGGGCGAATGATTCCGCGATAATCCGCCCAAGACCGCTCGATCCGCCGGTAACGAGAACAACTTTGTTTTGCCAGGAATACATAAAAGGTTGTAGAGAAATTACCACTCAATGACGGCCCCAACGTGAACTTAGCAACCCAGGTCGATAACAAATTCACCAAAAATAATGGCAGCCGGGAACGGAGCGCAGCGCAGTGACCGGATTTCCCCGCGATTCGGTCCGGTCGCTTCACTCCGTTGCGCTCCCGGCTGCCAATCATCACCAACTTCTTAGCGGCCTGCTTAGCAACTTGGAAAGAAATCTTAGTTTATTTACATGCAATTGTCAATGTTATACTACTCAACGCCAATGAGATGACATTTTCGCTAACCGTAAACCCCATCAGAGCCGCGCACGCAGTAAGCGGTGCCCCCGGTGGTAACGTGAAAACCGCTTACTCTGATTGGGTGTGGTTCGTTGACGAACAGGTACTGCGGAAGAATACCCTCTTTTTTCAAAATCGCTGCCGTGTTATACTCGGAACGGCATGAAAGCCCCCTTTTTCACCACAGAGACGCTTGCCGCTTTTCTCGGCAATCTTTTTCGAGGCCCGCAATTCAAGGCGACGGTTGCGGTCCTTTACGTTTGCGTCGCGGCGTCACTTTGGAAAGTGGTAATCGTTGCGACGCCCGATTTTCTTTGGGGAGCGTCCAAAATTGTCGGGGCGTTTGTACTTTTCGGCCTTATTCCGGCCGGGATTGTCAAACTCGTGTTTCGGGAAACGCTCGCCGATTACGGTGTCCGTCCCGGCATTGCGAAATTCACGGTCCGCTCCATGCTTGTTGTAACGCCGTTTATGCTACTTTTGGGATACTTGGCAAGCAGTAACGAAAATTACCTGACCGTTTATCCGTTCAATCCCGTGATACGACCCGGCGTGTCCGCAACGCTCCTCGCGGTCCATCTGGCGTCTTACCTGCTCTATTACGCCGGCTGGGAATTTCTGTTTCGCGGCTTTTTGCAAAAAGCGGTCGAATCACAAGCAGGAGCGTCTACAGCGATCCTCGTTCAA
The DNA here is from genome assembly GCA_964576215.1 of uncultured Planctomycetaceae bacterium. Lineage (GTDB taxonomy): Bacteria > Planctomycetota > Planctomycetia > Pirellulales > Thermoguttaceae > JAVBSX01. The sequence continues at coordinate 20,281 of CAZNVM010000268.1, read as the reverse complement.
ACATTGGCGTCAACAATGCTCCATTACGGACACCCGCCGGACGAAGTGTTCGGAGCGATCCTCGGCGGACTCTTTTGGGGATTCCTCGCCTGGCATACCCGGTCGATCTTCGCCGGGTTGGTGCAACATGCGGCCCTTGGACTTGCGCTTGATTATTTTCTCGTCTATGGGAAATAAACCGGTCGATTCGGCGAAGTCGCCGTACTTGCAACGGATCAAGTGATCGGTTAGAATCGTCCGCCGAGGAAAAAAATGGTCGTGGAATTTCAGTCGGTTTCTTTTGCCTACGAGCAGCAATTGGTGCTGGAGAACGTGTCGCTTTCGATCCAGCGGGGGGATTTTGCGTCGATTGTCGGTCCCAACGGGGGTGGAAAGACGACCATGCTCAAATTGATGCTCGGCCTTTTGACGCCAAAATCCGGAACGGTTTTACTTTTTGGCGAGACGCCGAAGCGAACTCGAAACCGGGTGGGATATACGCCGCAATTTTTGCAGGTCGATTACTGCTTTCCCGTCTCCGTGTTCGATGTCGTGCTAATGGGGCGGCTTCAGGAAGGAGGCCAAAAATTTCGATACGATAAAGCCGACAAAACCGCTGCCGAACAGGCGTTGGAAACCATGCGGTTGGCGGACGCGAAAAATGCTCCGTTTCGCAGTCTGTCCGGCGGACAACGTCAACGGGTGCTCATTGCCAGGGCACTGTGTGCGAACCCGGAACTTCTTTTGCTTGACGAACCGACCAGCAATATCGATCCTTCGTCGGAAGAGATTCTGTTCGACATTCTCGGCGAATTGAACAAACAGTTGACAATTGTGCTCGTTTCGCACGACATTGGATTCGTGTCCCGATTGGTCAAAACCGTGATTTGCGTCAACCAAACGGTTGCAGTTCATCCGACTTCCTCTCTGAACGGTCAAATGATCCGTGAAATTTACGGCTCCGACGAAATCCAAATGGTCCGGCACGACCAATGCGCTTTCTGTTCACGAACGTAGGGGTTCCTTTCATTTGGGGAAAAATCCCTTAGAATGAGGTGTTCTTTTACCCCAATTTCCCACCTTTTTGATGAAAGGAGCTAAGTGTGTCCCCTTCGAAAAAAACGAGCGTAAGTGCCAAAATTGAACCGATGCTGAAAAATATGAACGGTGCCGATGTCGTCGTTCAGTCTCTGGTCAATGCCGGCGTTACGGTTATGTTTGCCTATCCGGGGGGCTTTAGTATGCCGCTTCATCAGGCACTGACCCGATTTCGGGACAAGATTCGCTGTATTTTGCCCCGGCAGGAACAAGGGGGCGGATTTGCCGCACAAGGGTATGCCCGTGCAACCGGTAAGCTCGGCGTCTGCATGACAACCAGCGGTCCCGGTGCGACCAATATCGTCACGCCAATCGCCGACGCCAAAATGGACGGGGTCCCGCTTTTAATCATCACCGGCCAAGTCCCCGTTTCCGCCATCGGAAGCGACGCCTTTCAGGAAACGCCGATGGTCGAAGTCTGTCGCGGGATCACCAAACACCATTATCTCGTGACCAACGTGAACGATTTGGCCCGGATCATGCAAGAAGCGATTTTCGTCGCAACCTCCGGACGGCCCGGGCCGGTGCTCGTCGATATTCCCAAAGATGTGCAGACGACGCCGGTGGTACCGGTGTTCGATCAGCCGATGCAACTCCCCGGCTACAACGGCGAACTTCCGAAAGCGAAACTTGCCGACGTGGAAAAAGTCGCCGAAGCGATCCAGAATGCGAAAAAACCGATCATCCTTGCCGGCGGCGGAATCATTGCGGCAGACGCGTCCAAGGAACTGTTCAAGCTGGTCGAGAAAACCGGGATTCCGATCACGACGACTTTTACCGCCCTTTCGGCGTTTCCCCGGGAACACCGCTTGAGTCTCGGAATGCTCGGAATGCACGGGAATGCGTTCACCAACCACGCCGTTCACGATTGCGATTTGTTCCTTGCATTGGGAACCCGGTTTAGCGACCGCGTTACCGGAAAAGTTTCCGAGTTTATCAAACACGCGAAGGTGATTCACGTCGACGCCGATCCGTCGGAAATCAACAAGGTCAAAGCGGCGAACATTCCGATCATAAGCGACGTGAAATACTTCCTTACGGAGCTGAACAAAATCGTAACGCCGCCGAAAGCGGACCTTGCGCCGTGGATCGGGAAAATCGACGAATGGATTGCGAAGATGCCGCTGAAGTATAACGAGAAATCGCCGTACATCCTTCCGCAAGCCGCGATTCGGGAACTCTGGAGGGCGACGAAGGACAAGGACGTGATTATTTGCACCGGCGTCGGGCAACATCAGATGTGGACCGCTCAGTTTTACGGGTTCTCCAAACCGCGAACTTTCTTGTCCAGCGGCGGACTCGGAACGATGGGGTTTGGACTTCCCGCCGCAATGGGGGCGAAAGTCGCTTGCCCGGAAAAAATCGTCGTTGATATTGACGGCGACGGAAGTTTCCAGATGAACATTCAGGAGATGGGAACCTGTGTTTGCGAAAAAATCCCGGTGAAAGTGATGCTTTTGAACAACCAGCATCTCGGTATGGTGATGCAATGGGAAGACCGTTTCCATGCGTCGAACCGTGCCCACACGTATCTTGGCCCTTACGACAAGCCGGAGGCGTTCGGCAAAGGGGAAGGGGATTTCCCGTCCGTACGGTATCCCGACTTCATCACGATTGCCAAAGGATACGGTTGGGACGCATTGAACGTCTCGAAAAAAGAGGATTTGCCTGCCGCAATTGCAACGATGCTCAAAAGCGAAAAGCCGTTTTTGCTCGACGTACAGGTTCCGTACCATGAACACGTTCTCCCCTTTACGCCACCCGGTGCAACCGTGTTCGATATGATTCGGGAATAACGCATTCACTTGAGGGTTACTCAAAGTGTAAACGAAATGGTAATGAAACTGGAAAAAGTGTTGAAATTTAAGGGCATCGGGCATCGGGAATCGGGAATCGGGAATCGGAAATTGGAGGAAGTTTTTCACTTATCACCTATGCCCGATGCCCGATTCCCGATGCCCTTGACTGTTTTGAGTCTCCATTTGTTTACGGTTTGAGAGGGTTATTTATGAGTATTCCCAAGAACACCCAGGAACAAAAGGAATTTGTTCGTAACCTGATCGTTTCCAGTACGATTAGACGTGATTCTTTGCCGTATCACGATGAATTTGGTCGTCTCTATGCGCAGTATTGTCAAAGTGGGTTTCCGAAACAGACAAAAGCGGAGTTTTGGCGACTCATTTTACGAAGTACGAAAGAAGGAAATTCTTCTCAACCGAACGCGCAATCGCTTCCCACCGTTCCCCAAACGGAAGAGGAGGCTTTTGCGATTATCGCCCTTTTGCCGGATACTCCCGAAGCGAGAGATCGTCTTCCCTATACACGGGAGTTTGATACGATTCACAAACAGTTCAAACTACATTTTCATCGTAATCTTACAAAAAACGAATTTTGGCGTTTGCTCCATGGAGTGACCAAACGTTCCCGCAAACCGAAAGCGGTTTCAATCAATCCGGGCAACGTGCTTTCCGAAGAGCTGATCCGGTCGTTGACCACTGCCAATCCCTGGTGGAACGGTCATTCCATGCGGGAAATCAAAACATGGCGGCGTCCTGTTTACTCGAAAATCCTGGACGGATTGTTAAAAAAATCCGGCCCTAAGATTCACCTGCTTCGTGGACCACGCCAAGTCGGAAAGTCGACTTTACAAGAGCAAATGATTTTCGATTTGCTCTTTGTCAGGCAAAGCGTCTCGCCAAGGCAAATATTACGGATTTTCGTTGATGATATTAAACTTTACCCCCTTGAACAACATATCAAAACCTTGTTGCAATGGTTTGAATCGAATGTGGTCCAGGACACCTTCAATAATATGGCAAGGAAGGGAAAACCGATTTATGTGTTTTTAGATGAATTTCAGGAGGTCGATTCTCCGGGACTTCAATTAAAAACCATTGTCGACGCTCAGGATTGCCATATTTTCGCAACGGGAAGTTCTTCCCTGAAAATCGGGAATTGCGCAAAAGACCTGCCGGGACGAGCGAAATGGTATGAATTAGGTACATTAAGTCTATCGGAGATCGCACGGTTCAGAAGGTTGGGCAATCTCTCTCCGTACACGAACGGAAACAACTTTGCCGATTGGCGGAAAAAGGATTTCTGGATTGGCCTTGCAAGGCATTGCGACAATCCATCGCGATTAGAGGAGGTTTTTCGCACCTTTTGCGATTTTGGAGGGTATCCTTATTGCCATGAACACGAAACTTGGGAAGAAGCGGAGGATTTCCTTCGGAAGCAGGTTCTATCCCGGACAATTGAACACGACCTCCAATCGCAACATCAATTCGATGCGGCCACTTTGGAAAAGTTGTTTTATGTTTTATGCAAATACACAGGTCACGATGTTCACCTTGCTACGCTGCAACGAGAGATTAAAGAAGGGTATTCCGTCAATATTACGCATGAAAAAATCCGAAACGGACTCGATTTTTTCGCCGACTCCATGTTGGTGTCCGTTTTTAAACCGAGTGAACACCGGTTGAAAAATTCACAGGAACGAATCAAAATCTGTATCGGAGATCATGCGATTCGTCGGGCATTACTGAATGAATCGATTTCACTTTATGGAACGAGCGTGAATTCCGGTCCGGCAGGCCCGATTGTTGAAGGAATCGTCGGTTCCTACCTCGCTTCGTGTTACCCTCGTGATTCCTTGCCCGGAAACAGCATTGCCTACCTTCCCGACGCGAAAGAGGAAGGCAATGAAGTGGATTTCATCCTTTCCATTAGCCATCAACATATTCCCATTGAGGTGAAATACTGCAATAAGGCCAAGGCGTCGAAAGGCATTTTGCAGTATTTGGAACAACCTCAACACAACGCCCCGTTCGGACTCCTGATTACGAAAGAGGATGAGTGGGTTAAGGAGAAGCTCATTGCGATACCGCTTAAAAAATTTCTTTTATTGAAATAACGGCCACTCCGATTTTCGATATTTCCCAATTTCCCCATGTTTGATTCCGAGTTTTTGACGAAGCTGGAACACCTGTCGATGGTGTCGCGCCGTACGTTCCAGGGATGGTTGCTTGCCCGGCGGCGCAGGAAACGGCACGATCGCGGTGTTGAGTTTGCGGACCATCGGGAATACGTCCCCGGCGACGATCTGCGGTCGCTCGACTGGAATATTTACGCCCGGTTCGGACAGCTTATGGTCAAACGTTTCACGGAAGAAGAGGATTTGCCCGTCCATTTTTTCCTTGATTGCTCGAAAAGTATGAAGTTCGGCAAGCCGGACAAGTTCGATTACGCTCGTGAAATCACGGCGGCTCTCGCTTATATTGTATTGGCCGACTGGGGCCGGGTCGGCGTCGTTGCGTTTGCGGACGGGATTCTCGATATTTATCCGCTGACTCGGGGAAAACAGCACATCGTCGGCCTGATGCGTTTTCTGGAGCGTCTTGACACCACAGGCACGGCGACGAATCTTGCCGCCGTCGCAAGGGAATTTTCTCGCGGCAACTTCCGGACCGGGCCGGCCGTATTGGTCAGCGATTTTTTTGATCCGGCCGGTTTCCAGGGAGGGATGGATTTGTTACGATTTCAGCGATGTGAACCGTTCGTGATTCAGGTTCACGATCAAAGTGAAGCGGCCCCCCGACTGCGGGGTGATTTCCAATTGATCGACATGGAAACCGGCGGCACGAGCGAAACGACGATCAGCGATTCGATGCTTCGGCGTTACAAGGAAAAATTCAATGCGTTCCTCGATTCGATCAAGAGTTATTGCCTGGCCAATGACTTCGGTTGCACGATTACGCAGACCCGAATCCCGTTCGACCAACTGATTCTCCGAATGATGCGAATCGCAGAACCTTATTGAAATAAAAACACCATGCCTACTTTCTCACCGGGCGAACAAGTCGCTCAAAAAATGGAGCTTTCGGCAAATGCCAGTGAATGGAAACCGGGAAGTCGGGACATTCAAAACCGGCTTGCGACCAATCTGCCGACGGATGAAACAAAAAAGGAGGAAGTTCAATACTTGCTCTTTCTTCCGAAAGATTACGATGCGACCACCGAAAAATCCTGGCCGCTTCTGCTGTTTCTTCATGGGGCGGGGGAGCGTGGGGACGATCTCGAAAAAGTAACGGTTCACGGTCCCCCAAAACTTCTCAAGGATTCGGCCTATCGGGAAAAATGCCCGTTTATCGTCGTTTCGCCGCAATGCCGTGAAAATTTCTTCTGGTCGCCAAAGCAACTTTTGCTTTTGCTGGACGGGATCGAAAAAGAGTACAATGTCGATCAATCTCGTGTTTACGTTACCGGCTTGAGTATGGGGGGGTTCGGGAGTTGGATGCTTGCCGCCGAAGCTCCGGACCGCTTCGCCGCCGTTGCTCCGATTTGCGGTGGATTCCAGGTCGAACAAGCGTCGAAACTGGTGGACGTGCCGATCTGGGCGTTTCACGGTTTGAAGGATACCGTCGTCCCGGCCAAGTTGAGCATCGACATGGTCGCCGCCGTCGAAGTTGCCGGAGGAAAGAAAATCAAACTGACCCTCTATCCCGAAGCCGGCCACGATTCCTGGACCGAGACGTATAATAATGAGGAGTTGTACAAGTGGTTTTTGAGCAAGTAGACGGCAGACGGCAGACAACAGACGGCAGGAAGAGAGCGGATAACTCTGCCGTCTGCCGTCTGCCGTCTGCCGTCTCCCCTCTTTACGAAGACAACCATCTCCTTGCGTTATCCAAGCCGGTGGGGATTGCGACGATGGGGCTTCCGGAAGGGGAGGAAACTCTGCTCACACTCGCCAAGGAATACATCAAGCATAAATACGACAAACCGGGTAATGTTTATCTTGGCGTTGTCTCCCGGTTGGACGTTCCGGTGTCTGGCGTCGTTTTGTTTGCTCGAACCTCCAAAGCGGCGGACCGGATTAACGAGCAGTTCCGCAACCGGACCGTTCAAAAAACGTACCTGGCGATTGTCGAAGGGACGCCGCCGCCACAGGGACGCTGGACCGACCGGATCAGCGACGACAAGCGGCATCGGCACGTCTGCATTGATCCGAGCGGAAAAGAGGCAAGTCTTTCCTACAAGGTTCTCCGCAGACTTGGCCCAAATTCTTTGGTGGAAATTCAGCTTGAAACAGGGCGAAAGCACCAAATTCGGCTCCAATTTTCCAGTCGCGGCTACCCGATTCTCGGCGACCGCAAGTACGGCTCGAAAACGGTGATCGAAAAAGGGATTACGCTTCACGCCCAAACTCTTGTGGTCAAACACCCGACAACCGGGGCGGAAATCGTCCTGACGGCCCCGGTGCCGGAATCCTGGAAAAGACCGCAGACGGCAGATGACAGACAGCAGAAAGATAGCAGATAGCAAACGATTGATAACAAAATTTCTGCTTTCTGCCGTCTGTCGTCTGCCGTCTTTTCCTATCTTGCCTATCTTCCGTCGTTACGATCGTTTTTTTTGAAAAGATCGTTACATTTTCTCATTTAACGGCATTTATGTCTCAACCGATACAGTCCATATATCCGATACATACCAACACAGCCGTAAGTCTGTAGGCTTGTTCTAAGCGCATCAGACTGATTTTGAGATTCATCGAGAACTACAAGAACATGGGAAAAACAAAAATGTCCCTGATCAATCTGAAAAAGTTACTGACAAGCATTACGCTTGTTTTAGTATTGACCACACAGGTCTTTGCAACTCAGGGTTTTCGTCCCTGGTCCCCCTACCAACGCGACGAGTTCGGCGGTGGTGCCCGGCGTACCGAAGGAGTCTACGGTACCCTTGAAGGGGTCTTTTTCTCGTTTGCCCCGGTAAAAAATATCGTGGTCGGCGATAATTCTGACGCAACCGGCGGTATTCGGGAAGCCTTTACGGGGAACACGGTAATCACGCAAACCAATACGATTGACACCAATCACTTGGGGGCGGTTACAACACTGGGAACCCGGGTGGAAATCGGCAACAATCGTGGCCATCATGGTTGGTCCCTTGGCGGGTACAGTACCTTGGGGATGAGTGCCTCCATAGAAATGCCGAACGCCTCCATGGTGATTAATGATGCGGATCGTGTAACGTCCTATTCGATTACCCGTGACCACGTGTATTTCAATTACCTTTACAATCCCGGATCGCCTGAACACGGATTCGAAGTTTTTCCCGGCGGCGATGCGTGGGGTGGTGTCCTGATGGCCAATCCTTATGGTCCGACCTCTCTTTGGGGGTGGTTTGTTACGGAATGGGTGTATCCGCTCCACGAAGAATGGGGAATCGTTGATTATATCGTCGTTGGAGGCGGGACGAATCCCATGATCGTGCCTGTTTATGGCTGGATACTTTACCAACCCGACAGTGATTGGTTGGGAAAACTTGCTCCCTTGCCGATCAATTTCGAAAATACGAAAGTAACCACAAAAATTGACCACTGGGTCATTGACGCGGTGTATACCTACCGTTTTCACCCTTGCCGGCTCGGTAATTTTGATGCGTTCGGCGGTATTCGTTACATGGAACTCGACGATTCCCTCCGTTTTCTGGGGGAGGGTTCTCCGTGGAAAGGAGTCAGTGCCGACTCCGTTACCGGCAACTTGTCAGGAACCGCCGTCGGTGTCGGCTCAGTCCTCGGTAATTCGGATTGGCGTTTTGAAGCGGACAACCATATCATCGCGCCGCAAATTGGAGCACGCTGGTCGAAAACCAATCATCGTTGGACATTATCGACGGAAGGACGATTCTTCGCTGGCTTCAATCAACAGAACCTGAGATCCCAGGGAGAAACGGGAACTCATTACAGTAATCTCTCCCAAGGGATTTTTTCGAGCACTGGACCGATGAATCATTTGGACTACAACATTTATCCCTGGGCACCGATCGGACTTGTTGACGGAGCACGAAGTTTCAATCACTCGGCGGTTCACCACGCGTTTTCCCCCGGTGTTGAGCTCAAAATCAACGCCAATTGGCAGTTGACCAGTGCCGTTGGAATCACTTTCGGTGTTACCGGAATGTGGGTCGACGAAATTGCCCGGGGTTCCCGAATTAATGATTACACAATTTACAACGACCGATTTTTCGGTTTGAAAGACAGCGGGTTCACCGATTCCGCCCTGATGTACGGCTTCAACTTCGGTGTAACGGTCAATCGTTTCTAAACGCGAACGATGTTCGAAGGGTTCTTAATATGAATCCGGCTGAGACGGAACGGTTAACAAGACCGTTCCGTTTTTTCGTGCGCAGGGATCGGGCATAGGGCATCGGGCATCGGGCATCGGGCATAGGAAATCGATTTTTCACTTATCACTTATCACTTATCACTAACCACTAACTACTAACCAGGATGAACATTATCCGCATGACACCACCTGGCCGAAGTGCGATTGCTTCCTTACGAGTGGAAGGAAAGAATCTCGCCGAAATTTTCGAGTGGCTGTCGGTGAAATCCCCCCCTTCCCGGAACCCGTCGCAAAATACACCAATTTACACACGGCTCCCTTTGGAAATTTCGGACGCTTCGGAAGAAGTCGTGTTGCACCTTCTCGACGAAAACCGTCTGGAAATCCACTCTCACGGCGGCGAAGCGGTCGTCTCGGCCATCGTGCAAACGCTCAAAAACAAGTTTCAAGCGGTGGAATTGCCGTGGAGCGAGTGGGTCTTGAAACATTCGGAATCGAAACAATCGCAACAGATGCAAGTCGCTCTTTCCATGATCCCCTTTGCGAAAACGGAGCGAATCGCCAAAATTCTCCTGGACCAATACCACGGCGCACTGGATCGGGAACTCGCTACAATACGAAACAGTTCCCCGGAGGAAGCTAAGCGGCGGCTTGCCCGACTTCAGGAAAACGGGAAACTCGGTCGCCGAATTTTGACACCATTTCAAATCGTGCTTTTCGGACCGGTCAACTCGGGCAAAAGCTCGTTGCTCAACGCACTTGTCGGGTTTCAACGGGTTGTTGTTCACCATGACGCCGGAACGACCCGTGACGCCGTTCATGTGGAAAGCGTGATCGACGGCTGGCCGGTGCTGCTCATTGACACCGCTGGAATCCGCCAAACCGACCACGAGCTGGAACAGGAAGGGATCAAACGGTCCTGGGAATCGGTGCTTGACGCCGATCTGGTGTTGAATCTCATCGATCTTTCTTCGCCGACAAAGGCGACGGAAAGGGGGGGAATCAAACTCGACCATCCGGAAATTCTTGACGTTGTGACCAAGTGCGATCTTTCGGAAGTTCAGGCCGAAGCAAATCTTTACCCTGACGCGGTGAAAGTCAGTGCGAAAACCGGCGAAGGAATCGAAACGCTTCTCCAGCGAATTGCCGGACGACTTGTCCCTCACCCGCCGGAAATCGGCGAAGCGGTTCCGCTGGCACAGATTGATCCTGTCCCCTTTTCCGTGTAAAATCGCCGCATGTTTGAAAATAATTTCCCGATCAACAATATGTCTTTGCGACTCCTGCCCTCCACTCTCCTTCTCTTTTTTACCTTCGGAATCGGGGTGTTTGCGGCGGCGTTGCCGGAGTTTCCGGAAACGCAACACGCTCTTCCGCCAACGGAGACGCCGCTTCCCCTAATCCCGCTTTTCGTGGAAAACGCCGCGTCCGTCGTTTTGTACGCCGCCGCCCTGACACTTGCGATTTTCGCCGTTTACAAGTACCGCTCCCGACGCATGGTTTTTGCCTTGACCATTGCGTCCGTCGTCCTGTTCGGCTTTATTCTTCAAGGGTGTCCCTGTCCAATCGGCACAATGCAAAACGTCGTCGCTGCGCTCTTTTTGCCGGAATACGTTACGCCGCTGATCGTGGTTTTGCTGTTCCTCCTGCCGCTGCTGGTTGCTTTATTTTACGGTCGGGTGTTCTGCTCCTGCGTTTGTCCGCTCGGCGCGATTCAGGAACTCGCCGCAATCAAACCGATTCGAATCCCGCTTTGGCTCGAACACTCCCTGGGGTTGTTCCGGTATTTTTACCTCGGTCTGGTGTTCGTGTTCGCAGGGACGGGACTTTGGTTCATCCTTTGCCGATACGATCCGTTCGTTAGCGTTTTCCGGTTGAGCGGACATTTGCCGATACTCGTTTACGGGGGAGTTTTGCTTTTGCTCGGCGTGTGGATCGCTCGTCCTTACTGCCGGTTTCTTTGCCCTTACGGTGCTCTTTTGGGACTCTGTTCGACGCTTGCCAAACACCGCGTAACGGTAACGCCGGGCGATTGTACGAATTGTCGGCTTTGCGAAGAAATCTGTCCTTACCAAGCCATTCTCAAGCCGACGCTTGCACCGAACCTCCAGGAACGACAAACCGGCCCGCGACGATTGCTTTTCGTTTTACTTGCGACACCGCTAATGATCGCGTTTTTTACGTTCCTCGGTTCTCGTTTGGCAATGCCGATTGCTCAGGAATCTTTCAAGATGCGTCAAGCGGAATTGGTCCATGCGGAAGAGACCGGTTTGGTTTCCGACCGGGGCACGTTCCACGAAACCAAAGCGTTTTATAAAACGCGGGAACCAAGTGAAACGCTCTACCGGGGCGCGGCGAACACGTTTGAGCGTATCCGCACGGCAACGACGTTGTGGGGCGCATGGGTCGGAATCGTGATTTCCGTCAAGCTGATTTCTTTGGCAAAGCGGCGCAAACGTCAGGAATACGAAGTCGATTCCCACCGCTGCGTTGCATGTGGACGTTGCTTTTGGTACTGTCCGAACCAAAAAGAGCATCGGGTATTTTTGGAGAAAATCGAGGCCCCCTAATAAAAGCCGGAATCGTTCTTACGATTACGGCTCGGATTGGGTTAATGCAAAGATCGCCAGGAGAATTGCGCCGCAGACGAGCAGACTGTCGGCAATGTTGAAGTTCGGCCAGGGCCAATGGCCGATCATCACCAGAATCCAGTCTCTGACGGCATAAATCGGCTCGCCGTGCCATTCCAAACGATGCAAACCCAAACGGTCGTAAAGGTTGCCCAGAATCCCGGCGGAGATCATTCCCAAAACGACCGTTAAAAACAGGCTGGAAAGACCGCGAAAGAAGAGGAGCCAAACGAGGATTCCCGCGATTGCGACGAAGGAAAACAGGGCGAAAACGTGAGCATATCCTTGTCCCATTCCGAACAAGGCCCCTTGGTTAAGACTCGTCTGAAATCCGAAAACGCCGTCGATGATCCACCAGGTCGCGGGCACTTGGGAGTCCCAGTCGAGTTTCCCAAATATCCAGCTCTTGGTCCCCAAATCCAGCGAAAGACCGACGAAGAGAATAATCCAATAAAGCACGAACCGCCGAAAAAGAACCGGAAAGCCGATTTTTTCGTCGGGGGGTACCGTACCGTTTTCTTCCGTCATTACACTGCGTTCCATTCCGCCGAAAGAAATTTACAGATTTTGTTCCAGTTCGCTGGCACACTTGATGCAGCGGCTTGCGTAGGGAATTGCGTTCAACCGGGCTTTGGAAATTGATTTTTCGCAATCTTCACATTCCCCGTAAGTTCCGTCCTCGATTCGTTTTATGGCGTCGTCGATTTGCGAAAGGACTGCGCTTCCGGTCTGTGCAATCGACAGGGTAAATTCCTGCTCGTAATTATCGGTGCCGACATCCGCCATGTGGATCGGCATGGCGGAAGAATCGCCGGCCCCCTCCATACGGTCCTTGTTCAAAGCAACGTCAGCCATCGCGGAAACGTCTCCACGCAACCGTGCCCGGAGGTCGAGGAGTTTCGTCTTGTATCCGGCGAGGTCCGCCTCAGTCAACGATTTGGGCATAATTTCACCACTTCACGGGTCAAATCATCAGGTCGGAATAGAACCCCTGACGAAAAACCGCCAGTGTACCCCTCAAAATGATTTCGTCAAGCCGGACAGCGAGAATGCAGGTCGATAACTCGATAACAAGTTCGCCAATAACAAGACAAGGCAACCGGGAACGGAGCGGTGATCAACCCAAAAAACAAGTCGGGCGTTACTTAAAATCATGGCCACACCCAAATTTAGGAAACCGGAAACAGGAAGAATTTACCGATTTCCTATTTCCTATTCCCTATTTCCTGATTGGCGACTTGCATTTGGCCCAAGGCGGACTCCAATTTTAACGCAAAATCAGCGAAATAGGAAGGACGCTGCGAGAAAGCGTCGTAATTTTCCTGGGTCGTGAAAAGATAAATTCGGCCCTGATACCATGCGCCGTAGTGCCGTTTGCCTTTGACTTTTTGTCCGCCTTGAAGCATTTGAACGACATCCTCCCCCATTGCGACCGGAGTATAATGGTAAGGATTCTTCGCAAATGTGTTCATCGCCTCTTTGCTGGAAAACAGGAAAAAGCGGTCCCGATAATGGAGCGAAAACTCGGTCTTACCGGCAACCCACTGCTCGTGGTCCTGCAACTCGACGGGACAAAAACCGTCCAAAACGTAAGGCGATTCGTATCCCCAGTTTTCACGTCCTTCGGGCGTTTGCAGATTCGGAATCGAAAGGTCCGCGCCCGTCGTTTCGGCAGGCCCATCGTCAATGGTTAGAGGCATGGCCGCAATGGAAAAATCCGCTTCCTCTTGAGAAACAGCGACCGCCAACTCATCCGCTATCGGAACAAACAATTCCGGCGTACTTTGGAAAGGCGTTTCGAGCAAATCGGTTTGCGAAACGACCGGGGATTCCGCGACTGCCGGCGGAACATGCGTGGTTTGGGCTTGAGGAACCTGCAAACCGACCGAAGTCGTCTCCGCCTGAATGGGGACTTGCGGCGGATTTTGCGGTTGATTCTGAACTTGTGCGATTTGAAGCCGTTCGGCGTCTGACATTTCCGCTTCCTGCTGAATCTGCAACGTTCGAACGACGGAAAGGAGTTCCTCGACGTATTGTTCGGCGGAGCAGCCTCCTTTACGGCGGAAAATGATTTCCCGTTGCGGTGTAACGATCAAATCCATGGGGATGGACGTAATGTTCAAGTTTTGCACCGCTTTGGAATTTTCTTCCGTGTTGACTTTCAGCGGAACGAAGTACGGCGTAAGCGCATCGGCGACCGCTTGTTGCGGGAAAACGTCTTTGTCCATCATCCGACAGGGGGGACATTGATCGCCGTAAAAGTGAATCAGGACGAACCGATTGGTTTCTTGCGCAAGGTTCATTGCCGTTTTGAAATCGGTTTCCCACTGGACCCCTTGTCCGGCCCAAAGAGACGCTGTTCCGAGCAATACAAATCCAAAAACCGCCAAACTGTTGATTATTTTCATTACACGTTGTCAAAAAAACGATTTGCGTAAAACGACTTTTCCAAAAAAACAAGTTCCCGTAATCTTTATCGGATAAACGGAAAAAAATAAATAGAAAAAATATTCCGAAAACAGCGATTGTAGGGACCGTGAACCCAATCTGAGCCGCGCACGCAGTAAGCGGTGCCCCCGGTGGTAACATGAAAACCGCTTACTACGTGCGCGGCTCTGATTGGGCGCGGCTGATTAGGTCCGGTTCGTTGACGTGTTCAATCAAAATGGGTATATTTGAGAGATCGTGTTATGCTGTTCAACGCCAATCAGGGCCGTTTTTCGCTAACCACCCAATCAGAGCCGCGCACGCAGTAAGCGGTGCCCCCGGTATGTAACCGTAATTTCCGTGAAACTATTTCGCCCTCATTATCGATTGGAGACCGTGACTCAACTGTCCGTAGAACAGTTGGAGCAATGGAAAATCCGCTCGCTCCTTTTGGATGTCGATAGCACGCTTAAACATTTTGGAGCCGCTGAACCTGCCCCCGACGTCGTTGCCTGGCTCGAAACGATGAAATCGGCACAAATCGGTTTGTGTATTGTTTCCAACGGTGCCCCCCGCCGCATCAGACGGTTTGCCGAATCAATCGGTATTCCCTTTGTCGCGCCCGCCTTAAAACCGTTTCCCATCGGCTGCCGAAAAGCGATGCGTCGAATGAGTTTTAACCCCCAAACAACCGCAATGGTCGGCGATCAACTGTTCGCCGACGTTGTTGCTGCCCGGCTGGCCGGAATCACGGCGATTCTCGTCAAACCGATTTTTCCCGAACTGGAACCCCTTTGGACTCGAATCAAACGACCATTCGAAAAAATGATAGACCAAACGACAGACGGCTGACAACAGAATTCTGCCGTCTGCTGTCTGCCACCTGCCGTCTGCCACCTTACTAAAATGATTAAGCCGTTAAGTTTTTTTGAAACCTTTTCCCGAAAATCGGGAGAGCAGGGAACGACGCATTATTGTCCCGGTTGCGGACATGGGATCATCCACAAATTGTTGGCTGAAGCGATTGACGAACTTGGGATTCAGAACCAGGTGATCCTCATCACGCCGGTCGGATGTGCCGTTTTTGCGTATTATTATTTCGAGACGTCCGCCGTTTCCGCGGCTCATGGTCGTGCGCCAGCCGTAGGGACGGCGGTTTCCCGGTTGGAAAAAAATGCGGTCACGATTTCGTACCAGGGGGACGGCGACCTGGCGGCAATCGGAATGTCTCACACGATTCATGCGGCCAATCGCGGCGAAAAAATGATCGTGATTTTCGTCAACAATAATACCTACGGCATGACCGGCGGCCAACTTGCACCGACTTCACTCCTCGAACAGAAAACGACAACCAGCCCGCTTGGACGGCAATTTGAAAACGAAGGTCCGCCGTTGAAAATGGCCGAGATGATCGCAATGCTCAAAGCACCGGTTTTCGTTGCGCGTACCGCCGTAAACAACCCGAAAAATGTACGGGAAACCCGAAAAATCATCCGACGGGGGTTACAAGCTCAGGCCGAACGAAAAGGGTACGTTTTTCTCGAAATCCTCGCCGCCTGTCCGACGAACTGGCATCTTTCGCCCGGCGACGCCTGTGAGTGGATCGAAAAAGACGTCATCAAAGAATTTCCGCTCGGCGTTTTCAAGGATCGTCTCGGAGAAAAAGAGTCGACGATTGGTGGCGTATTTCCCGAAATTTCTTCCGCCGGTTGGGTCGAAAAACTTTTCGACACGACTGAGGAGACATTGGAAACGTTTGAGGGAGACCTGAAGGAGAACCTGGAAAACATCACTCTTCCGCTAAAGATCAAATGTGCCGGATTCGGTGGACAGGGGGTTCTCTCGCTCGGCTTGGGATTCGCCAATCTTGCGACGGACGCCGGTTTGGAAGTTACCTGGTTGCCTTCTTACGGCCCGGAAATGCGAGGCGGTGTTGCCAACTGTTCCGTTGTCATCGGAACCCAAGCCATCGGCTCGCCGTTTGTCGATTGTCCGGACATTTTAATCGCGATGAACCAGCCGTCGCTGACACTGTTCGGTCCAACCGTTCCTGAGCAGGGACATATTTTCTACAATCAATCCCTGGTCAATGAAATCCCTGCCGGACTCGTTGCAACGCTTCACGCCGTTGATGCGACGAATATTGCCGACCAAATTGGAAACCCCAAGGTTTGCAACACCGTTTTTCTGGGGAGCGTTTTGAAAAAATTCCGCCTGTTTCCGCTGGAAATGCTCCGTCAATTTGTGAAAAAAACGTTTCCCGACGCCCCGAAGCTCTGCCAGGACAATACGGAGGCGTTGGAGAGCGGCTGGAAGATTGCGGAGAATCCGTAAAGATTTTCGGATTCCCGTTGCACAACCGTAGAAGCGGTCGCCACAAATTACCCGGCCCTGTTCAAAGACTTGAACTCAATGGACCGTTCACGATCCGGGACGGGCGATTCTTTTTTCGAGGGAGTTACGCTGTTTTTCTCTGTGCCAAGGACCGAAACGGACATGGAAATGACGGACTCGGCGAGCAGTTCGCTTGATTGCACCAATTCGTTCGGCAATTCGCCTTTGTGATCGGCAGCGGCGTGAAAGGCCGCCGTGGGACGTTTGACGGCTGGTTCCTTGATGGGCGTCTCTTCTTTTTCCGATTTTTTCAGAAGAAACTCCGGTCGAAACTTCCGCTCGGAATTGCCGAACATTTTTTCCATGTTCCACGGAGAATCCACCTCATGCGACATCGTCTCACGGGTTCGCTCACAATCCTGGACCTGGTCGTTTGCGGGGATGCGTTCCCCTTCCTCAGAAATCACGGACCAGGAAAATCCCGCTTTGATTTTATCTGTGAGTCGCTTACGAAACATGGAACGAAAGGAAAAAAGGGAAAATTTGTTACGTCATTCGTAATTTACATTCATTCCCTAAGCCGCTTCGCGGGACTTCATTTCACTCCAAGTCCGCTTGTAATGGAGGGCTTCGAGAAGTTCGGTCAAGGTGAGCGTTCGATTTTCCAGTTCCAGCGGAATTTCCATGCCGGGATCACACACGATGTCGACGGTTCCATCTTCACTGATGAGGTCGTCAAACTCGCGGAGCAACCCGTCCTGGATCGCTTGCCGGACCAAATGTCCTCTTGTTGCGGAAATTTCGCTCGCACGTTCGCCGAGACTGTCTGCCGCTCGTTTTGCTAACGCCGGAAGGTATTCACTGGCAATTTCAATAATTTTCGGCGTATAGACTTTGACTTGCATTTCTTCACTCCCTGAATAGATGATGTCCAAACGGATAAACAAAGAGATTGCCCCCTACAGCTCCCTGCACGCAGGATAATCCCCGCTGTTATATCGGCGTTTGAAAGGAGGAGGTTGCAACGATTTTTGGACTTTTTCCCGAATTTGTAAGAACTTTACCCTTCCCAGTCCATTCCGATATCGAGCGACGTGTGGGAATGGGTCAGAAAACCGACGCTGATCCGTTCGACGCCGGTTTCGGCAACCTCTCGAACGGCGTCCAGCGTGATCCCGCCGGACGCTTCCAATTCCGTTATCGATTTGAGCCGATTACGAATTTGAACGGCTTTTCGCATCACTTCCGGACTCATGTTGTCGAGCAAAACAATGTCCGGTTCTGCGGCAAGAACGTCCTCAAAATGGTCAAGCGTATCGATTTCGATCTCAACCAACGGGATTTGATCGTTCGGAAAAACAGGAGAAATTCCCGAAGCTCTTTTCTCGCCAAGCAACTGCTGAAGGTACGCTTTTGCCCGGCGAACGGATTCGCCCGGTGAAAACAAGTCGCTTCGATGCTCGATGCAGGAACCGATTTCTTCGGCGAGGTTTTCCGAATGATCGCTGTCCAAAACGTAACCGGGAAGGGAGCCAAACGCGAGGTGATTGTCTTTAATCAGCACGGCGTCAAAAAGCCCGGTGCGGTGATTCATTCCTCCGCCGCACCGGACGGCGTACTTTTCCAAACGGCGCCACCCGAGCGTCGTTTTGCGGGTATCGTAAATCTTCGCCCCGGTCCCTTTGATCCGATCAACGAATTGCCGTGTCAAAGTTGCAATACCGCAAAGATGTCCGAGAAGATTCAACAAGGGGCGTTCCGCCGTCATCATGGATAAAACCGGGCCGATTAATTCGCCGATTTTCGTCCCTTTTTCGACAAGTTCCCCTTCCTGGCAGCAAGAAAACCATTTCAACTCAGGATCAATTTGCGAGATGCAGGTCGGAACGGCAAGCAAACCGGCAATGATCCCCTCTTTGCGAACGTGAAAAGAGGCACGGCCCCGCATTCCCGTCGGAATGAGTGCCTGGCTGGTCAGGTCTCCCAATTCACCGAGGTCTTCGGAAATCGCTATCTCCATGAGACGTTTCAGATCGGCTTCATGGATTCGACTCCAGTCATTTTGGTTAAAATCTCGTTTCACGAAATCTCCTTTGAAGGAACACCCGGTATTACCCGAATCTTTTCACAACCAGCGACACGTTTTGTCCGCCGAAGCCGAAGCTGTTGCTCAGCGCGACGTCACATTTCGCTTTTCGAGCGACGTTGGGAACGTAGTCGAGATCACATTCCGGATCGGGCGTTTTCAAATTGATCGTCGGCGGCAGGATTCCGTCTCGCATCGCCAAAAGGCAATAAATCAACTCGCTCGCTCCCGCGGCGGCAATCAGGTGTCCCGTCATGCTTTTCGTACTGGAAACCGGCAACTTATAAGCTCTTTCGCCGAACACCTCCTTGATTGCCAGCGACTCGACGCGATCATTGACCGACGTGCTTGTTCCATGTGCATTGATGTAATCAATGTCGTCCGGTTTCAGACCGGCCCCCTCGATTGCGGCGGACATGCAACCGATTGCGCCGCGCCCTTCCGGATGCGTGTCGGTGATTCGGAAAGCGTCAGCCGTGGAACCGTAACCGGCCAGTTCGCCGTAGATTTTCGCGCCCCGTTTGAGTGCAAAATCGGCGTCTTCGAGAATAACCATCGCCGCCCCTTCGCCGAGAACGAACCCGTCCCGATCCTTGTCGAACGGCCGGGACGCTCCCTGGGGATCGTCGTTGTTCGTGCTCAAAGCGGTCAGGAGGTTAAAGCCGGTCACGCCAAAAGGATGAATCATCGAATGGGCACCCCCGGCGATCATAACGTCGGCTTCTCCACGTCGAATGATTTCGGCGGCTTCGCCAATTGCCTGACTGCTGGCGGCACAGGCGGTCAAGCAGTTCAAATTCGGACCGCAAGCGTTGAACATGGCCGCCAGGTGCGCTGCCGGCATGTTGGGTTCCTGTTCTTCTTCGCGGACAGGGTCGAGAATTTCAATCCCTTTTTCGACGAACCGGCCGTAGTCGAAATGTCCGGTTCCGTCCCGATCCCCTTCGGCAAGTCCGGCCAGAACCATTTGCGTAAACAGGTCGAAATCCTGCTTTCCCTCACCGGCTCCGGTATAAACGCCGAACCGTTCCGGATCGACGAGAGCAATCGTTTTTCGTCCGTCCAGGAGTCCGGCGTCCCGCATCGCTTTGAAACCGGCTCCAACGGCGAAACGGGTGTGCCGGTCTTGCCGTTCCCAATTTTTCGGGTCTTCCCCGATTTCGGAAACGTCCCATCCCCGCACTTCGGCGGCGATTTTCGTCGGAAAATTCGAGGCGTCAAACAACGTGATTTTTCCAACGCCGGATTCGCTGTTCAAAAGACGTTTCCAAACGGTTTCCACATCCCAACCGAGTGGTGTAACAAGTCCGATTCCTGTGATGACGATACGTTTCATAGAACGATGGGTTAAACTTAATGGCAGCCCGGAGCGCGAACGACGGGTTAACGAACTCTCTGGAATTCTAAGCTCTTGAGGAGAAATTGTCAACAATTGTCGGCTCGTTGTAAGTATTCAATCCAGTCCGTCGACAAGTTTACGATTTTTACTGATTTTACCGTCATTTCGCTTCGCTTCATTCCGGCTTTTATTGGGGGAGATGAATAAAAGCCGGAATGGAGCATCGCGAAATGACGGTCTCGATACAAACTTGTCGACG
>CAZNVM010000267.1:0-7238 GCA_964576215.1 uncultured Planctomycetaceae bacterium | reverse complement strand
GCCTGTTTCTCGGTCATCCTGGAGCAAAATCGTCGTTCCATGACACGAATTCCTTAATTTGTGAAAAAAATAATATAAATCACGCAACTCCTTTATAACAAAATACTTGGAAATCGAAAATAGCAATAGACAGTCAAAGTATACACCACCTCCTGAGCCGCCTGATACCGCTCCGCCTGCCACAGGGACAGGGGCCATTTTGTTGCCGGTGATGATGCAGTCTGTTATTGTAGTGATACCGCTTTGGACATAAACCCCGCCGCCGTAAGAGTGTGAGGTGTTGCCCGAAATGGTGCCGCCAATGATCGTTGTGGTCCCGGTGCTGGCGACACCGCCGCCACGTTTGGCCTCGTTACCAACAATATCGCAGTCATACAGGTACAACACCCCGGCATTGTTGATCGCGCCGCCGTTACCGGTGGTGAGTCCGCCTTTGAACGTCAAGCCAACGATCTCGACTGTGATGCCGGAGGCGATATTCATTACCCGTGACTTCTTGTTGGCGTCTATGGTGATATTGGTATTTGTAGCATCAATGGTGATGTTTTTGTCAATAATGAGTTCGCTACCCCCCAATGTTATGGTTTTGCCTTTCAGCGAGGAGTCAAAAGTAATAATGTCGTCATTTTTGGCATTACGAATCACTTCACGACCGTCACATTGATCGGTGCGCCACGTTCGGCTTCAGTTTTATCCGCAACCGCCGTGATCTGTTGTGTCGCCTTGGTGGAAGGAGTCGAATCTTTAATCGCAACGTTAAAGCCCTCGGCAAAGGTGCCGACAGCCGATACAACACGTCCACCAAATAGTCAAACTCGTTCAAACCATGCCGCCGGGCACTCGAAAGCACTGTCATCAAGATCGCCGACTTGCGACCCGCCTCCGGGCTGCCGAAAAAGAGTATCAGTTCCACGAAGTGCGTCTTCAGTAGATTCGGTTTGTATTGTAACAACCGGGAAGACTCCACCGGATGACTGGATTACCGTCCCAGAATTAGACGACCTTTCGCTTCGTGAAGCGATTACCCTTGCCGATTCAGATAACAATGTTATTAAGTTTGACGAAGACTTGTATGGTGGCACCATCATACTGACCGGCGGTGAGCTTTACATCGACAAAGACATCACCATTGACGGTTCGGGGGCCGACATTACCATTGATGCCGATGGTCTATCACGGGTGTTTAATATCGCTTTCGGCACAACAGTCACTCTGGTTGGCCTGACGCTTACCGGAGGTCTCACCCCTGGTAACGGGGGCGGGATTCTTAACGCTGGGACGCTGGTTTTGGAATATTGTACGATTATGGGTAACGAGGCCAAACGCGGCGGCGGAGTCGCAAGCACCGGGACCACCATAATCGTAAACAGTACCATTTCAGGCAACACCTCACACTCCTACGGCGGCGGGGTCTACGTCCAGAGCGGCACCACCAGAATAGAAGATTGTATAATCACCGGCAACAAAATGGAACCCATCAAGATAGCAGGAGGGGCGGTGTCAGGTGGCAGCGGGGGCGGTGTTTACAATGCCGGAACCTTGTTTGTGACCGGTGGTGAGATCACCAACAACGCCGCTCCGTTGTTTTCCGGTGGCGGTCTTTCCAATGAAGGGAAAGCAACAATTGAAGATTGCCTCATCGCTGGCAACTCGGCGGAATGGGCCGGTGGTGTCAGTAACTCCAATCATGGTACAATAACGATTATCAACTGCACCATCGAAGATAACACCGCCCGGCAAGGCTATGGCGGGGTTGGTAACGCCGGTGATTCGACCTTGACCGACACCCTTGTTACGGAAAACACCGTAGGCAAATACGGCGGCGGACTGGGCAATAACATGGGTAAGGCGGTACTCAATGGAAGTACGGAAATTATCAACAACACTCCCGATAATATTTGGACCAAACCTGATGATGCGGTGATTTACCATAACACCCTTGTCGCACCCGCCAGTTTTGGTGCTGTACCGGTGGCCCCGGTGTATGAGATTTCCACCCCAACGGAAGGCGAGTTGTTTGCGAAAACCCTGACCTACTGGGAATTCTCGGCGGCGGCGATCTCCTCAAGTGCCATCAAAGATTGGGAGGTGAACTGGGGAGACGGATCGGAACCGACACTGGTTCTCGGCGGACCACGAAGCCGGATTAACGTCACACATTACTTCCGTGAAGCGGGAACGTACTCGGTGACAATCAAGACCACCGACTTTGACGGAGTTGTCAACACGATCACTATAGGCACCTATACGGTCAAGGAAAGGGTAGTGGAACCGCTTGTCGTAGAGAGTTTCGCTTGGATTGAACCGGAATTGGCCTTTGAGTTTGATACACCGGAATTTTCCTTGCAGGAACCGGTGGCGGTCTCTTCTGCCGCTCCGATGCAATTCGCGGGTGAAAACCACATTGAAAGTTACCTTGCGGACCTCACGGAGACTATGCGACAACGGCAAATGCTTGATCTGGACCAGTCGGGGCAGAAGTCCGAAAGTGTTTCCTTCACAGACTTGATCTGGTCTGACGACGAGTTGTTTGAGAATAAATGGTTCGATTTCGCTGAACCGGAGGAAACCGATTTCTGGTGCGAGGTACTTGAGGACGATTTACTCGTCCTGAAGTAGCGATTCAAAAACAGTCAAAATACCTCTTGTTTTTCACTATGGTTTGGTTACAATATAGCAAGCCTTTGGTTGAGGAACGTCGTGAATTGGGAAAAAAATCTCGCTCTCTTTGGGTGATCGTTGTGGCGATCACCCTACAAAATAGGCGGGGTACCTGAATTGGTGAGCACACAAGTATTCCATGATTTTCTCTTTCAGTGAAATCGGCGTTTTTTGCCGTTACAGCTTTTCATTGTCGCCATGCTGAAAAAGAAGCAAAAAAACAAACGACGTCCTGTTCCATCTCCCTATTGGGCCGCCAGGCAGGTTTTTGAGGACGCTCTTCGCCTGCAACACAAAGGCCGTTCACGGGAAGCCTGGAAAATACTGAAGCCCCTTGCAGAAGGCGAACAACCGACTGTTCCGCTTCTTGAACTGTATATTGATACGTGTGACAGTCTCGACGATTTCTCCGGTATGTTTTTCGCCGCAGAGCGATTGACCCGGCAGCGTCAGGAAATGTTGGACTTCGCCGCTTTACTGAAAGCCTCTTTTACGCTTCAACTTTCCGCCCACCTGTACCACTCGCTTTCGACTTTGCAAAAACACTGGCCAGGTCAGCTTTCCATTCCCAAAGAAGAATCGCTTCATGAGATCGGTTTGGAATGGATGAAAGAGGCATTACCGGACATGCAGAAACGCTTTCCCGAATTGCATACCGACGACTTCATGGAACTGATGCTTCTTCATGAGAAATCAATGCAATCTCTCGGTTCGCAACGCTACAAGCAGGCCATCGAGGTCATGAACAAGATTATCAGGCACTTTCCTTTTTTCACACCAGCCTACAATAATCTCGCTTTGGCGACGGTCCAAGGGTATGGTTTCGACCAGGCTGCCGAGGCGATCAACGAAGCACTGAAGCACGATCCTGAATCGCTCTTCGCCTTGAATCTGAAGGTTCGACAATTCGAGATACAGGGTGAACAGGAAAACATCGAGCAAACATTGGAGTCCATTCGGGAGATTCTTCGACAAAAAGAACACCGGTCGGATCACCTGAGCTTCGGTCAGCTCGCAACGACGGCGGAGGCCTTTGCCTCACAAAACAAAGAGCAGGATGTCCAATGGATTTATGAAAAAGCGTTGGAATTCAAAAGTTCGCTCCATGAGGAAATGTCAGAGGAAGACCGTGACAATTTCGGACTTATCGTACATTTTTCCGCCGTCGCTTTGGCCAAACAGGACAAGACGGACGAGGCCGAAAAACGCTGGATTGAGGCCAAACGATACTCAAAGATCGACATTATCGACAACAATTTGGCCGACCTGAAAAAAGGCCCGGGAATGCGAAACGGTCCCTGGTTTCTCGAATTCCGTAAAATGATTCCGCTTTTTGCCTTCGAATTGTTGGGAGAAGCCCTTGAACGTCTCCGGGAGGAGGATCATGATGAAACGATTGTTGTGCGGGAAATATCACAAAAAATCAAAAGCCGTTGTCCTGATTTTCATCGTTACCTGATCAAAGCTCTTTGGGAAGGCGGTCCGGAGGCCAGAGAGTTTGTCCGAGTCTTCGGATTGAAATACGGACACCCGGAGCTGATTGCGGCGATGATTGCGTTCTGCGAAACTTCGCTTGGAACGGACGACTATCGGACTTCGCTTTCTCATCTTCTTTTCCAGGGAGGCCATCTCAAATCCGGCCCCACAAAGCGATGGCTCAAAGGAAAAGAACAAAATTTGTTTTTTAGTAATTTTCGTATTACTGCTGAACCGCGTCCGGAGAAAGGTTTACCGCGTAGTGCCGAAAAAACTTTCGGCAAGTCTTTTCAGTTGATGGGGGAAAAACGCTTCGGTGATGCCATTGAAATACTTGAAAAACTCCTTCCTTCCATTCCGGATTTTCCGACAGCACATTACAATTACGCCGTTTGCCTCTTGATGCTTGGAGAAAAAAGTCACTACCGGAAAGTCATTGATGAGATTTGTCGCCGTTTCCCTGATTATTCCTTCGGAATCGGTGCAAAGGCGGGGAATTTACTGGGAGAGAACAAACTGGATGAAGCCTGGAAACTGATCGACAGGCTTATGTCGATGGAAGAATACCATGTTTCGGAGTTTCGTATGATGATGAACCTGGCAATCGCTTATGAGATTCAAATGGAACGTCCGGAAAACGCCAAAATGTATCATGAAATGAGTCGTGAGGCTTTGGAATACAATCCGCTTCCGCCACTCAAGGATTACCTTACTGGAAAAGTGACGCATCAATGGGAATAAAGACTCTGGCGCGAAGGGGCACAAATAATGAACATAGAACAAATCCTCACAACCCTTCAGCTCCGCGAGGACAAGGAGTACGAATTCAAGTCGGCTAAAGGTGGTCTGCCGCGTTCGCTTTGGGAAACGTTCAGTGCAATGGCGAACACCGAAGGCGGATATATTGTCCTCGGCATCAAAGAAATCCAGGACGAACTTTTCGAGATTCAAGGACTCGACGACCCGCTCAAGATCGAAAAGGATTTCTGGAATACCGTCAACAATCGCGGCAAAGTCAGCCTGAATCCGCTCCGTAATGGTGATGCCCAGTTCCAGACCATCGGTGAACGTATCGTTTTCATTATCCAGGTTCCCATCGCAAATCGTCGCCAGCGTCCGGTTTATGTTGGTCAAAACCCACTGACCGGCACCTATCGTCGCTATAATGACGGTGACTACTTGTGCAACGATACCGAAGTACGGCGGATGCTGTCGGACCAGTCGGAGCAGAGTGCCGATAGCCGGATTCTCCCTTTTTTTTCTGAAAACGATCTCGATTCTGAAACGATCAATCAATATCGAAACCGCCTTTCTGCCCGGATACCGAACCACCCCTGGCTACTCCACTCCGGTCAGGCTTTCCTGAAAAGGTTAGGGGGCTGGCGGCATGACCCGCAAACCGGTGAAGAAGGAGTAACTGTCGCTGGCCTTTTGATGTTCGGTACGGAAGAAACCCTTCGTTCGCCGGATACCGGCCTGAAATTCCATCTCGATTACAGGGAAAGAGTCAGCAATGCGATAGCTGACCGCTGGACCGACCGCCTGACCCCGGACGGAACCTGGACGCCGAATCTGTTTCAATTTTTCCAAAAAGTCTACCCGAAACTGGTTGACGGACTGAAACTGCCATTCGCCTACCAGGAATTGGTTCCATTTCCTGACCCGGTTCGACGCGGAACGTCGCCGGTTCACGAAGCGATCCAGGAAGCACTGGTCAACGCACTCATTCATGCCGATTATCACGGCCAGGGTGGAGTCGTGATAGAGCGGTTTTCAGACCGACTTGAACTTTCCAATCCCGGCAACCTTTTGATCTCGCTTGAACAATGGGCTCGTGGGGCCGTCACCGAGTGCCGAAATCCAACCCTCCAACTGATGTTTCAACTTTTGGGAGCGGGAGATAAAGTGGGGGCCGGTGTTGATAAAATCCGGCAGGGCTGGGCCTCCCAAAAATGGCGTTGGCCTCGAATCGAAATTGTCCAGCAACCGGACCGTATCCGTCTGATTTTGCCAATGGTAAGCCTTCTGCCGGAGGAATCTCTTGCCAAACTTCGAGTTTTTCCCGGCTATGATCAACTTGACGCTCACGAAGTGGAAATTTTGGTAACCGCCAATGTTGAGGGAACCGTCAGTAATCAGCGGCTACAACAGTTTTCTACGGAACACGCCACCGACATCACCAAAAGACTCCAAGGTCTTGTCGCCAAAGGTTTTCTGGTCAAAAGTAGCTCTGGAAGGTGGACGACCTACAGATTAGCGATGGAAATACCGTCGAACTCCATACATAACGACAGGAACTCCATACATAGCGACGGGAACTCCATACATAACGGCAGGAACTCAATATATAGCGACGGGAACTCCATACATAACGAATTGCTTTTGGAGGATCCCAAACTACTGGCGATTTCGGCCCCTGCCAGAGAAAAAACGAGGATGTCACCGGAGGAAATGAAAAAAATCATCCGTAAACTATGCCAAAATAAGTATTTGACACTGAATCAAATTGGCAACTTACTCAATCGAAACCCCGTCGCTATCCGAAACCAATTTATTCAGAAAATGTTGAGAGAAAATGAATTGATTCCACTTCACGCCGAACTGAACCATCCGCAACAGGCGTACAAAACAAATCCTCTATACCTTGAGTCAGACGCTCGCCGGTAATAAACCCTGCCGCTGTTCCCGCAACATCAGAGATATCAGCTTGCGGAATTACGCCATCTTTTATTTGACAGCAGCACCCGCCCGATGTAATTTATCTGCCTTCAATCATTTCCTCCAGGTAAATAGAAAAGCAAAGGTGCCGAAAAAGGTGCCATCATCGGCGAGGTGCCGCTGGTGGTGCCGTCAGAAAACGGACGAACGGGCACGAAAGGGAACGATTTTTGAAAGCCGTAAGGCTTTGACGTGTTTGGAGTTGTGGCGTAAGTCGTTGTTTCACAATGCTTTACGTCGAATTGCCGACAATCGTTCTCTTCAGTCTCTTAATCCGTGGGTCATTGGTTCAAGTCCAATAGGGGGTATTGCGTAAGCCTTGTGTTTTCAAAGAGTTACGACGACACAAGGCTTTCTCGTTTTGATGATTCCCGCCAAAAGGT
>CAZNVM010000266.1:0-11554 GCA_964576215.1 uncultured Planctomycetaceae bacterium | reverse complement strand
CGGCGCCCTTATTTCCATACCGATTGGAAAATAAGGACGCAGTATCGTGGATTACCCTTGGCTACTAAGGGCGCGCTATTGCAAGTCCTCTCGAAAATTCCACCGAATTGTAACTGGTATTTTAATTCTTGACAGTTCCTTATTGTTGCTGGGAGGATTGCTTTTGAGTCTTTTTGCAGACCGCATCGCCGCATTTTTGCTTTTTCATCCCTGGAAACCGAATGCCAATACCATCGTGAAATAACGAATCACGACTGAGAGGAACCACATGCAAAAAGACACCATTCAAATCAATCGTATTGACGTGGAAGTCTACAGCCTTAACACCGTTGTCGTCGGTACGGGCTGTGCCGGGTTCAATGCGGCGGACTCTCTTTACGAGCTGGGACAAACGGACATCGCCATTGTTACCGAAGGTGTCGACAAGGGGACTTCCCGGAACACCGGATCGGACAAACAGACCTATTATAAGCTCACCCTGAGCGGCGGTGCCCCGGACTCCGTTGCGGAAATGGCCAAAACCTATTTCGCCGGCGGCTGTATGCACGGTGATATTGCCTTGGTCGAAGCGGCACTGTCCGCCCGGTGCTTTAACAAGTTGGCAAGCATTGGAGTCCCTTTTCCGCACAATAAATACGGGGAATACGTCGGCTACAAAACCGACCATGATCCAAGACAGCGGGCCACCTCCGCCGGACCGCTTACCTCCAGGTTTATGACGGAAAAGCTGGAAAAACAGGTCGCGGCCAAAAACATCAAAATTTTCGACGGTTACCAGGTCATTGCGATTCTTACAAACGGCAGACGACAGACGGCAGACGGCAGTACAGAACCGCCGCAAGCCATCGGACTACTTGCAATCAACCTGGCTAAGACGGACGATCCGAATAAAGGTTTTACGCTCTTTAATTGTACCAATATCGTCTGGGCAACGGGCGGTCCTGCCGGGATGTATGCGACTTCCGTTTATCCCGAAAGCCAGACTGGTGCGTCGGGAATGGCGTATGAAGCGGGAGCCGTCGGCCAAAATCTGACCGAGTCCCAGTACGGAATCGCTTCCGTCAAGTTTCGCTGGAATCTTTCCGGCACCTACCAGCAGGTGATCCCTTGCTATGTCTCGACCGACCAAAACGGCAATGACGCCAGAGAATTTCTGGACGAATATTTTCCGTCACCGGGCCAAATGATGGACGCCATCTTCCTGAAAGGCTACCAGTGGCCTTTCGACCCCCGCAAGATTGAAAATCACGGGTCGTCCCTCATCGATATCCTGGTCTATCACGAAACGCAAATCAAAGGCCGCCGCGTTTGGCTGGATTTTTGCCGGAATCCGTCCCATTGTTGTACGGACAACGGCGAACTCGATTTCGGCTTGTGCAATGAAGAAACGTACAATTATCTCCAAAAGTCTCACGCCTTGTTTGGCAAACCGATTGACCGACTTGCCCGAATGAATCCACCGGCAATCCAGTTGTACGAAGATCATGGGATCGACTTGCGTACGGAAATGCTGGAAATTGCCGTCTGTGCCCAGCATAACAACGGCGGTCTGCTCGGCAACCTCTGGTCGGAAAGCAACATCGGGCACTTTTTTCCCGTCGGAGAAGCCTGTGGTGTCTTCGGCGTCTACCGGCCCGGCGGCAGCGCGCTCAATTCCACGCAAGTCGGCAGTTTAAGAGCCGCCCAGTTTATCGCCGCCAATTATGCCAGACCGCCGCTTTCAATCCGCGTGTTTGCTGATTCTGTACAAAAAACGTTTGCGGAGAAGTTCGCTTTGGTCTCTGCGATTGCCGGGAACAAAGGGGAAAAGTCCAACGTGGTCGGTCGCCGCGAGGCAATGCAAAAACGAATGACCGCTTGCGGCGCACACATTCGTTCCCTGGAAAAAATCGAACGGGCGCTTCGGGAATGTTTGACCGAAATCGAGTCTTTCGCTTCGGAAACCACCATTTCGACCCCTCGGGAGATTCCTTATGCGTTGATGAACCGGGACATTTTAATCACGCAGTACGTTTACCTTTGTGCGATCAGGGAATTCATTCGCAAAGGGGGCGGTAGTCGCGGTTCCTACCTCATCCGGGACAAAAGCGGTCAACTTCCCATCGAATCTTTGCCGGAGGAGTTCCGGTTTATGCTCGACGGCGGCGAACTGTCGCAAAGCGTCTGCGAAATCGCGCTTGATACCACGACGATGGAATGTCGGTGCCAATGGAAACCGGTGCGTCCGATCCCTTCCGACGACAATTGGTTTGAAAACGTCTGGGCGGAATACCGGAAGGGAGAGGTAATCAGGTGATATACTCAAAGTGTAAACGGATTGGTTATGAGGCCGGAAAAAGTGTTGAGATTTAAGGGCATCGGGCATAGGGCATATTTGACTTGTTCGACTCTCTTCAATCGACGAGGAAAAGGTGGAAAATACTACTGTTTTTCCTATGCCCGATGCCCGATGCCCTCTACGGTTTTGAGTACCCGTTCGTTTACGGTTTGAGTGATATATTGTAAAACGCCAATAAAATAACGTTTTGGGAGCGGCTGCTGTTTTCAAGCGGCCTGTCTTTTCCGGCAATTTTTGCCGATTTGCTCTTGACTGGAATTGCCAAATTTCGTATTTAGGCGGCAGTAGTTCGCAATTCGCAATTGACCCCGTATGGCCAAAAACAAAGAGATCGACGAAGACGATGATCTCCCACAAAAACGCCGGAGAGGAGACGACGAGGAGGGCGAACCGCAGGAAAAGCCCAGCTTTCGTGAACGCCTTGAACAAATCAAGGAACGCCTTATGCAAGCGAAAGATTGGGCGGAAAAAAACCAAACGAAAACGATGATCATTCTCGGAGGTTGCGTTTTCGTCGTTTTACTCCTTTGCGGCCTTTATATTTGGCATCTCGTCGCCTATTATCATCGACCGACTGTCGAACAAGCCCTTGAAGCACTCGAATTCGGAGCTTATACACAAGCTCAAATTCGGGCCAGGTCGGTGTTGCGCTACGCCAAAACGACCGAATATGAAAAGCGGGCCGTTGCTTCCTACGTTCTCGGTGTTGCTTTGCTGGAACAATATGAGCTGTCGAATCTCCCGGACAAGGAACCCTATTATCTGATGGCGGCCAACCACCTGAAAGACGCACACAAGCTCATCCTGCCAATCCAATACAGAACGAGGGCGTTGCTCGCTTACGGCAAGGCACTTTACCTGAGCGACAGTATCCCGAAAGCGGTTGAAATTCTTCTGGAAGCGGAAGGACGTCCGCAACAGGACAACAAGACCGCCAACTGGTTCCTGATTCATGCGATGATGCGGAGCGAGGAACCGGATTACAATTTGGCCCTTTCGCATTGCGACAAGCTTCTTGCCGACGAATCTCTGACGCAAATGGAATCGTATCATGGCAAGTTGCTCCGGGCACACGTTTTGCTGAAGCTTGGCCGGCTCGACGAAGCGAACTACGTCTTCGATCAGGTTCCGCCGCTTGACGAATTGGAAGCGTATCAGGAGTTCGTTTGTGCCCAGCTCCTCATGGAAGAAGGACGGGTATTTCGTGCGAAGGCGATGAATTTGGAGAAGCAACTTTTGATCACGGACCCACGCTCCTCGAATTCGGAACAGGACCAGGAGGAACAGGAGACGCCGCTTTCTTCGCCGTCCGTCCGCAAATCCGCTCCGGTTCCGCCGCAGTACGAAACGGAGACGCCCCGAATCGTGCAAGCGGTGGTTCGCCGCGGTCAAGGAGCAGAGCAAATCGTGCAAATGCGACGCCAGAGTATTCCCGATACGGAAACCCCGCTCGTCATTCGGGAAACACACTCGTCGGACACGTATCGCAACGGAAACATCGAGGATTTACGCAGTCTCGCCATCGCCAAATACCGGGAAGCGATTTTACGACTCGAAATGTCGAAAGCCGCCGACGCCGCCGATTTCAAGTACATAAGGCAAGCGTATCTGCTCCAGGGAATCTGTTTCGAGGAAATGGGGGAGTTTGAAAAAGCGAAAGAACAATACCGTGACTTGATTCTAACGTTCCCGGAAAGCGACGAAGCGATTGCCGCCGATATTTTTCGTGCCGAAATTTTCCGCAAGTCGGGCCAGTTCGACCTCGCGTTGACCGGACACCGGCGGGCAATCCAAAAACTCCTTCAAAAAGGAGTTTACCAAAATCCGGTTTTGACGCGAAAAGAGATCGTCAGGCGAATGAGCGGTGCCGCCGGAGAACTGATGAGACTCCGGGAATATCGGGATGCGTTCGATTTGCTGGCCGTGTACGAACCGATCCTGCCGCAACGGGAAATCGCACGGATCAAGGCACTCGGATATGAAAGCTGGGCGAAAATGCTCCAGCGAAACGCCCAGGTAGCGGCGTTTGAGGAGCAAGAACAACTTCTCCGTGACGCCAGGGAAAAATTCCGGTTGTCCGGCCAATGGTATTCCGTTTATGCGCAACATGAAATAACGGCTCGAAATTATACGGAACTGCTTTGGAGGTCCGCCGAGAATTATCGGCTTGGAAAAGATTACCTCCAGGCGATTCCGGTTTACCGCAAATACCTCAAGAACGAAATCCGGATTCGGCAGGCGGAAACACTTGCGTTGCTCGGACAAATGTATTTCGAACTGGACCTACTCGACGAATCCATCAAAATTTACGACGAGTATTTGAACCAGTATCCCCATCATCCGATGTTGTACCAGGTGCGGCTGATTAAAAGCTACGCCCATCGGGAGAAACAGGAGACGGAACAGGCGAAAACGCTGCTGTTGGAGAATCTCAGCGGCACGCTTGCCCCCCAGGCGGCGGAATACCGTGACTCCATCTATGCGTTGGGAAAGATTTATTATGACGCCGGGGACCGGGAAAAAGCGATTGCAACGCTCGAAGACGCCGTGTACCTGCACCCGGACGTACCGCAAACGGCATCGGCGTATTACATGATTGCGCAGTCGTACCTGAAACGGGTCGAGGAGGAACAGAAATTGGTCCAAACTGCGAACCTGGCGACGATGCGGGAAAAGGCGACGCTCGAAATGCAAAAAGCGAGATTGTCGGCACACGACAATTTTCAAAAGACACGAAAAATCCTCGGCGACCGCGAGTTGGTGATACCACTTAGTCCCGCCGAACAAACGATGCAGATGGTCTGCTACTTTGAAATCGCAAAACTGGAACTGCTCCTGGGCCGGTTGAACGATGCGCTCGACTCGTTCAACCTTGCTCAAAACCGGTTCCAGGAGCGACCGGAAACGCTTGACGCCTTGATTCAGACCGCCTTGATTTACCGGCGATTGGGGAAGGACGAACAAGCAAAAGAAACCGTTCAAAAAGGAGTGGTGTTACTTCAAAAACTTACGGACAACAACGCATTCCCGCCCGGCCATCGTTTCAACGAAACCGAATGGAACGAACTATTGGCATGGGCAAATCACTGAATTACGAATTATGAATTATGAATTACAAATTGGAATTCATAGCTCGTAATTCGTAATTCGTAATTCGTAATTCAATGTTAGCTCAAATTTTACAATCGCGTGTTTCGGTCCTGGAGCAGATGCTTCGGGTTTCGGAAAAACAGTTGGAGGTCGTCCGGCTGGGGGATATGACGCTACTGCTTCAATTATTGGCACGAAAACGGAAGGTGTACGATACGTTTGAGGAGCTGGAACGGCAGCTTGATCCGTACCGAAACATCGAACCGCAGGACCGGAAATGGGAAAGCGAACAGCAACGACTTGACAGTGACGCCGCAATTGAGCGAAGCAAGGAACTGCTTGCCGCGATTTTGGAACTCGACCAACAAGGGGAAGCCGAGCTTCTCCGGCAAAAAGACGACGTGCAGCGGCAAATGCAAAAAATGGACACCAGCGGAAAAGCCGCCGCCGTGTACGCCAAACAAAACGTCGTGCCTGTTTCACCAAAAATCATGTCACCACACCGGTTCGATTTTTTTACGGAATGAGGTAATTCACTCAAAGTGTAAACGAAATGGTAATGAAACTGGAAAAAGTGTTGAAATTTAAGGGCATCGGGAATCGGGAATCGGAGGAATTTTTTCACTTATCACCTATGCCCGATTCCCAATGCCCTTGACTGTTTTGAGTCACCATTTGTTTACGGTTTGAGTAATTCATAATTCATAATTCATAATTCGTAATTCGTAATTAAAAAAAATGTCAACAATCATACAGAGTCGCGTTTCCGTTTCCGAGGAGCATGGTATTCCCCGCGCAGCAATTACGGAAGCTCTCAGGCAAGCCGGTCTGGAGATGGAACCCAACGTGGAACCACAAACGACTGAACTCGCGGTGCCGTGTCTGGTCGGTTCTTCCCCGTTGATGCGGCAATTGCGCAACCGAATTGAAGCGGTCGCAAAAGTGTCCGAAATCGTCCTGATCTCCGGCGAAAACGGGACCGGCAAGGAAATCGTTGCGAAAATGATCCACGCTCAAAGTTCACGAAAAACGCAACCCTGGATCACGCTCAACTGTCCCGCTTTGTCGCCGCAACTCATGGAAAGCGAACTGTTCGGACATAAAAAAGGGGCGTTTACCGGGGCGGATTATGACCGCGTCGGACGATTCGAGGCGGCGTCATCCGGAACGCTGTTGCTCGACGAAATTAGCGAAATCGATTTGAACCTTCAGCCGAAACTGCTTCGCGTTTTGCAGGAACATGCGTTCCAACGGGTCGGTTCCAATGAAACGATCCCAAGCACAGCACGAGTTTTGGCGACGACCAACCGTAATCTTGCCGCAGAAGTCGGCGAAGGACGCTTTCGGGAAGATTTGTATTATCGTCTCGCAATTCTTCCGATTCACGTTCCTTCGCTTCGGGAACGCAAGGAAGACATACCGGAACTGTTCGATTATTTTTTACGCAGAACGGCCGAACGGCTCCAAGTGACACCGCCGCAGTGGAACAACGACGTGTTGGAACTGTTGCTCAGTTACAATTGGCCCGGCAACGTGCGGCAGTTGGAACATCTCGTAACGCGAATTGCCGTGTTCGGGGAAAATGAAACGTTAAATGCGGACAACGTGCAGCGTTGGTTGTTGGAAATCCATAGTACGGAAAAACCGTTGCGAGTCGAGTATCCAACGAACACGGAGTACCGGCAAAAAGGGCGGGTTTGCTCGTTTTCGGTCGGTACAAGGTTGGAGGAAGTCGAACGCGAAATGATCGAAGCGACGCTGGCGCATTTCAACGGACACCGCGAAAAAACCGCAACGTCCCTCGGCATCGGCGTCCGAACTTTACAGGGAAAACTACGTCAATACGGATATAAACCGAGAGAAAAAGCCGTCAGTCGTCAGTAGGCAGCAGTCAGAATTCTGCCGTCTGCCGTCTGCCGTCTGCTATCTGCCACCTAAATTCCATGATACGCCCCACCCATCAATTTCGAGCGATATTCAATGCAACGACGGTTCCGGTTTTGGAGCAGGTCGTGAATTTTAACGAAGCGCGCCAATCGCTTTTGGCGGGCAATATTGCGAACTACGACACGCCGTTTTACCGGGCGAGAGATTTGGACGTCGGCACGTTCAAGCACAAGCTGGGGGATGCGATAGAGCGTAAACACCGTCCGCCCGGCCCGGTGTACACAAAGTACCCGCTCAAGGATTCCATGTCGGCGGTCGGCGAAATCCGACCGGACGATATTCCGATTTTGTACCACGACAACAACAATGTCGGCATGGAATTTCAGGTTACGGAAATGGCGAAAAACAACATCGAGTTCAACACCGCGTTGAATATCATGCGGCACCAGATGCTCCTGCTCCAAACGGCCATCAGCGAACGGGTGTAAACGGCTCAAACAATGAAAAGGAGGCATTTCTCAAAACGCCGCTCTTTCATGTTCGCATCTCGCTTGCGAAGAACCCCGTGAGTGATTAGTGGCCATTAGTTTTACTTTTCCACTCATCACTCATCACTCATCACTCATCACTTCCCACTTATCTTCATGCTTTCTTTTCGCTTTTCTCCGGAATTGAAATCGCAGGCGATGCTTGAGCACGCTTTTTACGCAAGTTGGGGACGTGTTCCCCAGTTGACGCAACTCGCTGTTCGTGACAACTTGCTTCTCGTTCGTCCGGGAATCAAAGGAACCGGAACCGTTCATATTCCGATGCGTCATCCAAGATACGGGATTATGCTCCGGTCCACCGAAACACTTCAGCAGCGCGTCAAGCCGTACCTGCTTTTTAAAGAACTTGGACGCGGTGAACTCGGTCGTCTCTTACGGTTGCTCCACGAATGGAAAATTTTTGGGTTCGTTCCTTCCGACGCACTCGACAGGGAAGTTCGCGGGATGATTCGTTCATTCAGCATCATGGCAACGTCCAATGAAACGCTCCCTGCAACCGAACAGACGGCGTTGGAACTGTTCCAGCTTCTCGGTGCGATGGAGATGCACCTGGTCGATCAGTATTTTGAACATATGATCACGGCCTTTCAAAGGAGACATTCGTTTTCGACCGTTCCGTTTGGAATTTTTCTCGATCAAGAGGCGACAGAGGAATCACTTGAAAAATCCCGTGCGATCCTGGAAAACAATTCCATACGTTCTCTGTTTCACGAAGCGTTTCAACTGGTTGCGGCAACACCCTCATGGAAAAACGTGGAATCTTCTCCGGGCAAATATCATTGGGAAGGCGTGGATCGGTATTTCCATTTCGTCGAAAGACTCGGCAAAAAACCGCTCGTCGGTCCGATTCTTTCGTTCAATCCAAACTCGTTGCCGCAATGGGTTTGTGAAAAAATTAACGACCATGAAGCTTTCGAAGAAGCCGCGATCCGTTACACGATTGAATTCGTCAAACGTTACAAACAGCAAGGTTCCCACTGGATTGTCGCCGGAGATTTTTTCTCGAGTCCGAAGAGCGGTTTTTCCGTAGGACGTGGTGTCGCGTTGGTTTGCGATCTCATCCGGGAAGTCAAATACGCCGTTCGAGACAGAGACGTACTTGTTTCCATCGATCAACCGTGCGGCGATTATTATCGAACGAACGATTGTTCGTTGCCGTTTATTGCCATCGCCGAATCGCTCGCCTCCGTTCACTCCCTGGACGGTTTTTTGCTGAATTTCAAACTGGGGATGAATCCGC
The DNA here is from genome assembly GCA_964576215.1 of uncultured Planctomycetaceae bacterium. Classification (GTDB taxonomy): domain Bacteria; phylum Planctomycetota; class Planctomycetia; order Pirellulales; family Thermoguttaceae; genus JAVBSX01. The sequence continues at coordinate 2,451 of CAZNVM010000266.1, read as the reverse complement.
AGGACACGTTACCACGTGATCCGATGCTTCTGGGTCGGTACCTCGATCAGTGGAGCATTTGGGGCAAAAAACTCTACACGTCGCTTTCCGTTCCCAGTCGATGGGATGTTTTTCAGGAGGCACACGGCGACGACTGGCACAAACAGATCCAATCGGAATGGATCGTGCGAATCATTCTCCTCTGCTTGACCAGACAGAACATTCACGGGGTGTTTTGGAACTCCTTGTCGGACGGCCCCGAAGAGGAGAGTGCCGGTTTGATTGGAACCGACGGTCAGATCAAAACCGCTTTTCACAAAATTGCGGCACTACGGCAATTAAGGGGCGAGGAATGAGGGGTGAGAATTCATTTTTTTGGGGATTTCCCATTGCTTTCCCGTCAAGTTTGTGTGATAATGGGAACCGCTCCTCGCTCCTCATTTTCCTCTTTTCTCCCCATTTCCCATGAAAAAAGCATTGATTATTGACGACGATCCGATGATTGCCGAGACCGTTGGTGCGGCACTGAAATCCATTGACTTCGAGGTTCATGTCGGTCGGGACGGAACCGAAGGACTCGCTTTGGCCGAGCGAATCCAGCCGGATTTGGTCGTCGTCGATATGATGATGCCGCGCCGCAGCGGTTTTCTCGTGATCGAGGCACTTCGGCAGACGCAGACCTTCCCCTGCCGAATGATTATGATTACCGCCAACGAAGGGGCCAGACATCAAAAGTACGCTCAGGAACTCGGCGTCGATGCTTATCTCCACAAACCGTTCACGATGGAATTTTTTCTCCAAACCGTCGACCGAATTATGAAATCGTGATCCGTCTGGAATCATCCGGGATTTTTGGTAGAATTGCCCCCTCGTCGGTGAGGTCTTTCGCGGAAAATCAAGATCGCCGACTCTTCCCATTAACCGAAAAGAATAAAGAATCCAATGAGTCAATCACCGCAAAAAAACGGGCTTTCCGTCAAGCAATGGGGTATTTTGTTGCTTGCTTTTCTCATGGGCGTTGGGGCCGTTTTCGTTCTGGACAAAGTGGCACCGGTTCAAAATTCAACGAATCAAGCCGTTCAAGTCGCAACGGAAAATCGTTAAATTCGATACACTTCACATAACATGAAAATACGATTTCTCGCCATCATTATTGGTTTGCTGTCCGTTTCAGGTAGCCTGATTGCCCAAGAGACCGCGATTCCCTTTTTGATCGGAACCTACACGCAAGGACAATTTCACGGGAAAGGGATTTATCTCTCCGAGTTTGATCCAGCGAGCGGCTCCATGAAACCTGCGGAGTTAATCCAGCCGTGCGACGCTCCGGCGTTTTTGATCAGACACCCCGAAAAAAACAATCGTATCTATGCCGTCGGGGAAACCTGGACGACGGGAGAAGGGCCGATCCATGCGTTTTCGTTTGATCCGCTGACGAAACGCATGAACAAGGTGAACGACCTTGTCATTCCCGGAACCGGACCGACGCACCTTTGCGTTCACTCCGACGCCCAAGGGGAATCGCTCGTTGTTGCATGTTACGGCAGCGGAAATACCGTTTCGGTGGTTCTTGAAAAAGACGGACGTCTGGGAAAAATCGCAAAAGTATTTCAACATTTTGGAAGCGGACCGAACCAAAACCGTCAAAAGGGACCGCACCCGCACGGAGCTTACGTCGTTCCCGGCACGTCGCAAATCCTGATCCCGGACCTCGGAATCGACAAGGTGATGATGTACGATATTGATCCGGCGACTTCCGTGTTGACACCATCCCGACAGGCGTTTCTTGCCATGCCGCCGGGGAGCGGTCCGCGACATTTGGCGTTCGATCCGACCAATGCCGCCCGGTTTTACGTTGTCAATGAACTTGACTCCACGGTGAGCGCGGTTCGCAAAGACGCCGCCGGAAATTGGGCAATCGTGCAAACGGTGTCAACGCTTCCCCGGGAGATTCTTGCCGATCCGGAAAAGTTGGCCGATCTCAACAACACGACGGCGGAAATCGCGGTGCATCCGTCCGGTCGATTTGTGTACGCTTCCAATCGGGGACATAACAGCATCGCGGTATTCGCCGTGGACAAAGAGAACGACCAATTGACGCTCGTCCAGACAGAACCGACCCAGGGACGAACACCGCGACACTTTGCGATTGTTCCCGGCGGACATTTCCTTCTCGTCGCCAACCAGGATTCCGATACGGTAACCGCTTTTCAAATCGACCCGGAATCCGGCAAAATGGTGCCGCTTCACCAGTCGCTGAACGTCGGATCGCCGGTTTGCGTCGTGTTTTGAGACAGAACCTCGTCCCAATAAGAGAAACAGTCCGTCGACAAGTTTACGATTTTTACTGATTTTACCGTCATTTCGCTTCGCTTCATTCCGGCTTTTATTGGGGGAGATGAATAAAAGCCGGAATGGAGCATCGCGAAATGACGGTCTCGATACAAAACTTGTCGACGGACTGATAAGGGAAAA
>CAZNVM010000265.1:0-8334 GCA_964576215.1 uncultured Planctomycetaceae bacterium | reverse complement strand
TACCTGGCCGAAAGTCCCCGCTCCCTTCAGGATTTGGCCGATTCGGTCAACGATTGCCTCAAGCAGAACGGGCGTTGCATCGTGGTGGTCAGTGAAGGGTTCGAGGTCGGCGAAATCGGGGCCAAAAAGGACTCCTTCGGGCACACCAGTTTCAGTTCAAGCGAATTAACCGTCGCCCAAATCATCGTGAATTATCTGAACCGCTCTGGCTTGGCGGCAAAAGGGTTGGCCCGATGCAATGTGCCGGGTACAGACCAGCGACATTCGATAGGGTACGCTTCCACGGTCGATCTGGACGAGGCGTACCGGGTCGGCCAAAAAGCGTTGGAACTGGCCGCCCTCGGACTGGGCGGATACATGTCAACAATCCTGCGGGACGAAGGGCCGATTTACAATGTCCGGTATGACAAGGTACCGCTTACGGAAGTCGCCAACAGCGAGCGGACCTTCCCGAAAGAGTGGATTACCCAATGCGGCCGGGACGTTTCGGACGAATTCGTCAAGTATGCCCGTCCGCTTATTGGCGAAGAGATGGTGTCGCTTCCAATGATTGACGGGCGGCACCGCTTGACCCGCTTCGCCCCGATTTTCGCGGAGAAAAAACTGGGGACTTACGTTCCGCAAGCGGACCGATAGACCATAAAACGCTGGGGACTGGTTTTGCCCTTTTAGCCGGTACCCCGCACCAATTTTCGTACAGAGCCGCAATCGTGAGAGAGATTCCGGCTATTTTTTCCTTAAAAATCAGGGGGCGGGTGGTGGTTTTTTTGGGTGTTTTCCGTTTTGGCGATTTCCTTGAGCCACAGGAGTCCGTTGTGGAGCAAAACCCAGAGTCCGACCGTGGTCTTGGCTCCTTGTAGGCCGCGACGGGAAAATCGGCTCAGGCCGCGGTGCGTCTTCATCTCCCCAAAGTATCGCTCGATACTCGCCGATCGCCGCCGGTAAAACTCTTGGGACTCCGGTTTTTCCATCCTTGCCCGGAGAGATTCGACCAGGTCTTCCCGCTCACTCCGGCGAAGGCTTCGCCCCTTTTGAGGACTGGGCGTGCAAAGGGAATTTCGCTCGCAAGCAAGGCACAACTCCGGCGAACAACGATACCGATAAATCCGAGGCCGATCCCCATCCGTCAACATCCGGTACTCCCGTGATTTGCGAACCAAGACCTCACCACCAGGACAACGATACTCTTGACGTTCGGCATTCCACTGGAACTCCTCCTTCTTGAAATACCGTTTGTTCGCCTTCTTTTTCCCCGAAGGGGAAAGCGTGTTTTCCCGGTAAGGAGCATAAAGCGTGACACCTTTTTGTTCACAAACCATCATGTCCCGCTCCGTCGCATCACTCGCCTCCGTCAATATTTGTGACGGAATCGAGGCACTCCATTTCTGGCAACGATCCAACGTTCCCTCCAGCGTACCGATGTCGGTGTTTGTTGCCAAAGTCTCATAGGCCGTAATCCAATCGGTGTCAAGATCGCGAACCAACTGGACGTTGTAAAGCGGACGATACGTTTTTTGCTTGTCACGTCCGAGTGGTGCCTCGCTATTGGTCGGACTGATGAGAACCTTAAAACGGTTAGAAAATACCTTTTTTCACCACAGAGAACACCGAGGTCACAGAGTGAATTTCTCTGTGTTACTCCGTGCTCTCTGTGGTGAAAAAAACGCCAATTTGTACCCGTTTGCAGTAGAACATGGAAGTTGGTCTTGCGTCGGAGCTTGAGGAAATTGGGCAAAAACGAACGTTACTCAAACCTCCTAAACAACGCAAGACCATTTTTTTGCCACCAATACCCGATCAACCCAGATAACCGGAATCTCTCTTACCATGAGGAGCGTGTTTCCAAGTGGTCAGTCCCATATTAACCTTGTCGGCATCGGCGGTGGAGTAAATCAACTCCGCCGCCGTTTGACCGTGAATCGCCCAGTGCAGTTTGTTCTGGACGGAGGCGAAAAAGTCTCTGGTAGTCGGCGATTTGGGGGCGTAATCCGCCGAAAGGGCGTAAATTTCGGTGATTTTTTGATAAAAACGGCGTTCGCTGGCCCGAATTTCCCGGATTCGTTCCAGGAGTTCGTCGAAATAATCCCGCCCGAACAGTTGTTTCCCTTGTTTAAGCCGCTCGTCGTCCAGGACGAAGCCCTTGACAATGAATTCCCGCAAGGTTTTCGTCGCCCAAACCCGGAATTGGGTGGCCTGGTAGCTGTTCACCCGGTACCCAACGGCGATGATGGCATCGAGATTGTAAAACTGGGTAAGATAGGCTTTTCCGTCGGCGGCAGTATGTGCAATTTTTGCACTAACTGAATTTTCGTCCAATTCCCCCGTCCCCAAAATGTTTTTGAGGTGCTTGGTGACTACCGTGCGGTCCACCCCGAACAGTTCGGCAAGCGATTTCTGGGTGAGCCAGACCGTTTCGTCCTGGTAGACGACCTCCACGCGCACGTCGCCTTCGGGAGCGGTGTAAAGCAGTAATTGTCGGTTGTTGTCGTCGCTTGGCATAAGGTATTCGACAAAAAAAGGAGCCGGGGACGGAGCGGTACTCCGCGCAGTCTCCGGAAGATTTGCAAGGAGTCTCGTCGTAACTATCGAATAATCAAAGAGTTACGACCTAATTAAAAAATGAAACCTTTCCCCAATAGGCGAAAGGTGATCGCTATGGTGAGCGCAAGAACAACCCGTCTCCCCACAACTATCCGTCCAGCGTAGACAAATTTTTCCTTCGCTGGCTGCCGTGACGCTCCGTTTTGCGCCGCCTCTGCGGCTATGGGGGAAATGCGTTCTTGCCCCACTCACGCATTATATCCCAGCAGACGGGCAAAACAAGAGACGCTCCGACGTGAGAGACAAATACAGTCTGGAACACGTCCAGGTTATTCTCAACCAAGACAACGAAACACAAGCCTTCGGATTCGAAAGGAAACCGTAGGTTTATGAAGATTTTCTGGGCAAATCATACCTTGTTTTGCGAAATTCGGGCGGCGTGTCCTGTACCACCGGTTGCTCGTAAACCGTTGCCGTAGTATATGTTACGTGAATTCAAATGGGACAACCCGGAACCACTAACCCTCGGTTCCGTAGACTGAGCAAGCATTTTTGTACGATTTGCCGTAACCCATTTATTTTCAATAGGTTACGCACAACTCCCGAACACGTCGTTACTTACGCAAAAAGGGAAAATCATGGAAAATCGCGGACTATTTGCGCTCTCCAATCTGATCACCTCGCCTTTTCTGGAGGGAGATCACCACTGCGATCTCCCAAAGATGGCGAATTCCCTTCAAACCCAACCAAAACCCGTCGGTGGTTCCAACAACCACAAGGCAAACATGATTATACCAAAATTTCCCGAAAAACAAGAGGTGGACAAAGGTTTATTTTCGATGTCAACAACCATGCTGACAAGATGGCGGCTTCGTTTCGTCACCGTTGAAGTAACACAGCCCAATTTCGCCGGTGGCAAAGCATCGCCATGTGCGACTTCCCTTCGCCACCACTCAATGGCCGCCTTTTGATCTTTCTCGACGCCCAAGCCTTCGGCATAGCACTGGGCAAGATAACCTTGGGCCGGTCCATATTCCTGTTCTGCCGCTTTGCGAAACCATTTGACCGCTTCGGTCTTGTCAACATCAACACCATCGCCATTGAAAAAGGCAAGGCCAAGATTGTACTGGGCACCATCGTTTTCTTGTTCTGCTGCTTTGCGCCACCACTTGATTGCCTCACTCGTATCCACTTCGACACCGGAACCGATCATATAGCACTGGCCAATATTTAGCTGTGCCATCGGATTTCCTGCTTCCGCTGCTTTGCGATTCCACTTGGCGGCTTCTTTTTGATCCTTTTCAACGCCCAAGCCTTGGGTATAGAACATGGCAAGGTGGGTCTGGGCTAATGTATGTCCCTGTTCTGCCGCTTTGCGCCACCATTTGACTGTTTCGGTCTTGTTCTCGTTGACGCCATCGCCTCTGGCGTAACGAAAGCCGAGATTAAACTGGGCCTCTGGATTGCCTTGTTCCGCACCTTGCCGACACATCTCAAAGTCCTCGGTGACGTTTGTGGAGGCGGAATGTGAGGCATTGTCCGATTGCACGTCCAAATTGTTGTCAAAGGTTTTCTCGCCCATAATATCGCGTGGTGTCATAATATCGGTAAAGTTGAAAACGCGGGATGTGGCAGACGATCTTCGTTTTTATTTTTTCTTCTTCGACGCAAACAACAGGGTAAAGAATACTGTCTGTAAAAATGCCAATATATCGTTAGTAATGTGAAAAGCAAGTTCATTTTTTGATGCGTTATCAGCCCGATATTCACTTGTAGTCGTCAACACTAACCATACAGTGAGCCCGCCGTGGGCTAATACTCTTATGAAATAATTGACGATTTTATGATTTATGAAGTTTATGAAAGGATTGCCGTTCCATCCAACGACTGAAGTTTTTCTTTCCTTTGGAGACAAAAGAAATAGCCCATACAGTATGAAGTTGCCAACAACACAAACCATAAACTCAGCAATAAAGGATTCCAACGAACCGATACCATAGTACCCCAGTAGCACACCATAAGTCAGCACTAAAGAAAAAAACGCCACGCCGATTGTCGCCAGTTTACCGAGGTCTCCAAGGAATTGCGATAAAATAACCATGAGCGTGACAACCAAAGTTGATACCAACACCCAAATTTCATTGTCGATGGAAAAACCTATAATCATAAAAGATATGTAACATGCCATGCAAATTAACATTGCAATCGTTACTATAATGTCTTTTATGGTTCCAAAAAAATATCTTATGATTCTCATCACACGCTCTTTTTGTTAACGGTATACCACGCTTCTATGTATTTCAAAATTCTCCTACTTTATTACCATAGGTATCGTAAATGACATAGTAATTTGGGTGAAGAACCGGGTTCGGTTTTTTAGCAACATATTCTACGGGATCACCCATGCCCTTACGAATTTCGACATCACCATTACACTTTTCGCTGATATTGCAGTACCAAACATCACCGATCTTTACTTCGCGCGGGATGCAATTGGTGCTCATACCAGATCCTGACGAGGAACTGGTGCTAGAAGAACTTGAGCCTCCTCCCCCGGCAGAGGCTGCTGCAAAACCTATACGAAACATCATAACGATGATGCCGATTGCGATACGAAAGATTGTTGTAATAATATTCATATTCTTTCCTTTTTGTGTTAAAAATGAAATGGTCTTCTCTGTCAAATGTCAGGAAGCAAGCCGAGAATCAGTACAAATAGAAATATTTATAGCTTGTTAACAAAGCATATTTTGCGGTCAGCTGAATGTACACTAGCAACGGATATTTCCGAAGTATATAAACTCCGTAACACTTTTTCTGAAATAAGTTCTTTGGCTGATCCGATGAGCAACTGGCCATCTCGTCCCAATATCCACACAATACTATCCAACAACAAGGAATGTTCTGGATTATGGGTTGTCATAAGTACAGCGTATCCAAGTTCAGAAAGTTTTTTGGTTAAAATCAGTACCTTAATTTGATTATCGCAATCCAACGCCGATGTTGGTTCGTCAAGAACAATTAATTTCGGCTCTTGTGCTAACGCACGTGCAATGCACACCTGTTGTTTTTCGCCTCCGCTTATCTCGCTGAATAAAAGTGTTTGTAGATGTAAAATGTCCAGTTTCTCAAGAGATTCTGCTGCAATACGATAATCTTTTGCGTTCGGGTACTCAAGTATTTTCTTGTGTGCTGTTCTTCCCATCGTAACATATTCGATAACGGTATAATCGAAAGTATTTTGAATTATTTGTGGAACATAAGAAATAACTTGAGCTATATGCTTTGCCCTTAAAGAAGCGACATCACAACCGTTGATTTGAATGATACCTGTTTTTGCTTTCAATAATCCCGTAATACAGTTTAATAATGTTGATTTGCCTACACCATTTGGTCCTAAAAGCGTAATTACATCACCTTCACGAACTTGTGAATTGATTTTACGCAAAACAGTTTTCCCCTTGTGATATGCGAATGTTAAATCTTTTATAGAAACAATATTTTCCATTTAGTTAATTCTTCCTTTGTTTAATGAGTAAAAACGCAAATAGTGGTGCCCCTAAAAATCCTGTAATAATCCCCAATGGGATTTCCGCTCCGGTAAGATTTCGAGAAATCAGATCAACAACAAGGAGAAAAATTGCACCTATCAATCCGGCAAGTGGAAGCACTCTAGCGTTATTATCGCCGACCATTAACCGTGCAAAATGCGGCATTGTTAAGCCAAGCCAACCAATGGTTCCACTTATACACACAGAAACTGCTGTTAATATTGTTGAGAATATTATAATCAAACCTCTTTCCTTGATTAAATTAACGCCTAAGCTCTGGGCTTCTCTGTCGCTGAATGATAATGCGTTGATACGCCATCTCATCAAAAAAAGAAACACACAACATATAACAATCAAAGGCGATGCCACTGCAAGGGACGTATATTTTACTTTAGAAAGGCTTCCTAATTGCCAGAAAGTTATTTCCGCAAGTTGTGATTCTGGATTTGCCAGGTATTTAATAAGCCCTAATACTGAACTTAAAAAGCCACCGACGATGATACCAGATAACACCAACGCCAACGTTGAATGTTTTTTTGCGAGTGCGGGTATCAACATACATAACGCAACCGCGACTAAACCACCGACAAAAGCAAATATCAAATTAAGATAATAGTTAAATCCGAGTAAAATCGCTATAGATGCCCCTACGGTTGCCCCCGCTGAAACTCCCAAGATATCTGGTGAAACGAGTGGATTTTGAAAAACTCCTTGGTAACTTGCGCCCGCGATTGCCAAAGCGATGCCTATGAGGACTGCCGCAATCACTCGCGGTAAACGTACACTCATAACGACAACATACATAGTATCGCTCCAGGATTGCTCTATGTCGATTACCCTGCTAAATATAATCTTGATGGTTTGAGAAAAAGGAACATTATAAACCCCCACGCTCAGGGACACGATACAGAGGGCAAATAAAGCTATTGCCAAGCATATTATTGGGGAACAGAAACAGTTCGACCTTTCATATCTGTTACCTTTCGAGTATTACAGTCGTTTCCCTCGTGATTTGCTTGTTGGCAGGACGAGAAAAAACAACATCCAATAATTATGACAGTCAAACATCGCATTATTTTTTTCATTACATTAACCTCCAAGCCTCCAAGTATTTGATGATACTCAACTTCGATTTGCGATTTTTTCTGAGACTGTAGCATAAAAACTGTTGTTTATCCTGCCCTTGCGAGGTGTCGGCGGGTTCGTTTGATTTCATCACACCGTTTACATACACAACAGGCTTGTCCTGAATGAGACGTATCCCATTCATTTTGATGTTAATTCCAATTTCAAGTTTTTTACTCCTTTGGCAGGAACATCGACGAATAAACCTGATGTTGCGGGCAAATTATAGCGTATTGGAATAAGCGGTTTCAAATTTTTATTGTCTTTTGGCAGTCTGTTTGACTTTTTTATCTTGTTGTTCTCCGCAATCTCCATTTCTTCAAATTTCGATACAGTCACTTGATATTTTCCAGATGCAATACCGTCGGCTTTATTAATCGTGGTCAAGATAAACCGCCCGTTTGCATCGGTTTGTACCGATGCCGCACGGTTGTCTATGCCTTCCGGCAAAAAACAAACAATGGCATTCGGTAGCGGTTGTCCTTCGTAAAGAATAACCCCCGAAACTGGAGCAAGATGTAAATCATTCTGTCGGGAACAGCCGAATACAAACGCAATAGAAACAAATAAAGTAACAATAAATTGTGTACGCATTGTCAGTTATTGATGAGAGTTAAGAAACAGTAAATAGTTTTGCTACTATGGCACCGTAACCGATTCTCCGCCATTGATACTGCCTAGCGAACCCCAAAGTCCAAAAGCCGATGGCCCCGTATAAGCGGTCGCTGCCTTCTTCATAGCATTGCCTGACCATAGTTGCACTTTCGGCAGTGGCACTGGCAATTCCTTTGCATTCTTACCGACAGAGTGGAACACAGCACTAACATATTTCATCGGATCAACACCTTCTATCTCCTCTGTTTTGATCCAAGCCGTCAAGGAAATCAAAATCCACCAGCCACTCAATCCGATGTCGTGCATGCGGCGAATAGAAACTGCAATGGCCGGTGATACTATCGTCACACCATAGATTAAAGGGTTCCCCACCAGAATCAGTGGGTAAAAGTTGGTAGTAAAAACCGCCGTTTAGGCGTATCCGGTCATTTTTTAGGTTTTTTGAGGTATGTGGAACAGAAAAGTATTGTGTAAGAACCTGTCTGCTTGTCCAGCAAGCAGA
>CAZNVM010000264.1:0-3321 GCA_964576215.1 uncultured Planctomycetaceae bacterium | reverse complement strand
GCGCCCTTATTTCCATACCGATTGGAAAATAAGGGCGCAGTATCGTGGATTACCCTTGGCTACTAAGGGCGCGCTATTGCAAGTCCTCTCGAAAATTCCTCCGAATTGTAACTGGTATTTTAATTCTTGACAGTTCCTTAGTAGCTGTCGGTGGCACCAATCAACGCGCCCTTATTCCCATATTTTTGTACCGATAAGGGAATAAGGGCGCAGTAATTGAGGGCGACCCCGTTGCTACTAAGGGCACAAGGGTAAACTCAACACACAACCCCGCGCGGGGCAGAGCTACCGCCGCTAACGGGGGTGCGCCAAAAAACGAATACGCGAAAACCTCTTTGCGCGGCTCTTTCTCGCAATCTCACGATTGCGGCTCCGTTTATCGGAAACTATATTTTCGCGTAAATAATCAATCCCAATCCGACGAAAAAGAGCAGAAACATGACGGCCAGTAGCTTTTCGGTCCCTTTCGGAGCACCCCGGAATTCCCGCCAGATAAACACGCCCCAGATTGCGGAAACGAGCGTTGCCCCTTGTCCGAGACCGTAAGCAATCGCCGGGGATGCGACGTTCGACGCAACAATGTTGCACGACATACCGACGCCCCAAATGCCGCCGCCGATGATGCCCCAAAGGTGATCTTTGGACGTTCCTTTGAAGTACGCAAACGGGGAAACCGGCGTTCCGATAAACGGTTTGAGCATTACCACCGTATTGACGATGAAATTACTCAGCAGAATACCGAGCGCAAAGATGAAATTCGCCGTGTAAGCGGTCAGCTTTCCGGCTTGGAGCGTTCCTTCTTTGAGCGTTGCCGCCGTAACGGTGTTGTTGACGCCGCCCGCTGCCAATTCAACTCCGGCAAGCGATTTCGCAACGAAGTAGTAAAAAGTGGACATCAAAATACCGCACAGGATCGAAAGCACGAGTCCTTTGGTCCCAACGGCGGATTTTTGGCCCGGCAGTTTGCGGTAAGCGATGGCGTTGATGACGATGGCAACCGCAATCAGTCCGACGCCGAGAAAGATGACCGTTGCGTCTCCTTCCGGTTTGGCGACGTAATTGAGAATGACACCCAAAACCAGAGCGAGTCCGATCCCAACGGGAAAGGCGACCGACAGTCCGGCAATGGCGATTGCGGCGACGAGCAGGATGTTCGCAATGTTAAACACGACTCCGCCGAGAAACGCCCAGCCGAGCGATTCCACACTCGCTTGCGAAAGGTCGGCAAAGAAACCGCGTCCCAGTTCACCGGAATTGCCCGCTGTCAATGCACAGACCAACGAGAGCAGGAAAACGCCGAGGACGTAATCCCAGTAGAAAAGTTCGAACCGCCAGGTCTTGCCTGCCAATTTCTGCGTATTGCCCCAAGACCCCCAGCAGAGCATCGTGATAAAACAAAACAAAACGGCAAGCGTGTAATTTTCAAGTAAAAACATCGGATTACGGAAGTGAAAGAGGAGAAAAATTGTGAAAACCTTTCGGGGATTATAGTTTTTTTGCAAGAGTTTTGCAAGAAGTCCCTCGAACCGCACGCCGCCAACAGGAGGATTGCAAAGTCGCTTTTTTCCTGGGAACGCAGGCTTCCAGCCTGCCAGTGAGTTCGTAGGCAGGCGGAGACTCCATTCCGCAACCTTCGCGCAGGCTGGAAGCCTGCGTTCCCAGGGACTTTGCAATCCTCCTGCCTGAATAAGGAAGCGAGTGGCGGGGAACGTTGCTTTTAACCTTTCAGCAATTCCTGCTCGATTTGTTCCAATGTTTTTCCTTTGGTTTCGGGAACGCGATAGGCGACGAACACGAAACCGGCAAGGCATATCACGGCGTACAGGGCAAACGTTCCCGCCATGCCCAAGAGTGCCGTCAGCGAAGGAAATGTGTATGTCAGGATAAAACAAGCGATCCAAAGAGCGGCGGTCGAAATCGCCACCGCTTCGCTTCGAATTTTGTTCGGAAATATCTCCGCGATCAGCACCCAAGTTACAGGTGCAAGGGAAAGAGCGTAAAAAATAAGAGCTAAAAGAACCGGAGCAACGACAATCATTCCTTTGAAACCGAAAACACAGGCGGTAGCGGTCAGGAAGTGTCCCAACGCAATACCGGCACAACCGAGCAGCATCAGTTTTCGCCGCCCGAACCGGTCTACGGTCAGAATCGCAACAATCGTCGCAAGAAAATTGACGGTGCCGGTAAAGACAATCGTGAACAGAATCGATTTGACGTCGTACCCCGCCGCCCCAAATATCTCTTCGGCGTAGTTGAAGATTACGTTGATACCGCTCCACTGTTGCAGAACGGCCAAAACGCAACCGGTCATGAGAATTAACAGCATTCCCGGCTGAAGGATTTTGCCGTAGCCGGACAGGGTTTTGGCAGTCGATTCTTTCGTGTCCGTTTGTTGGAGCGAAATTTCCACATTGGCGATTTCGGCATCGGCGTATTCTTTCCCACCGATTCGAGCAAAGATTTTTCTGGCACGTTCCGTTCGGCCTGCCTTGACCAACCAACGGGGACTTTCCGGGATGAGGCAGGCACCGACGAAGAAAGCGACGGAAGGAATCGCAACGATGGAAAACATCCATCGCCAGGAGTATTGGACGTACCAACTGTCGAGAATCAACTCTCCCGGCGGTAAAGCGACGGTGATTCTCCAGTTCACGATTTGCGCCATCAGGATTCCGATGACGATGGCCATTTGGTTGAGCGCAACAAGCCGTCCGCGGTATTCGGCGGGAGCGACTTCCGCGATGTAGACGGGAGAAAGAGCGGCGGCCATTCCGATGGCGACTCCGCCGACGATGCGCCAAAAAACGAAAGCGTTAAACGACCAGGCCCAGCCGGTCAGGAGGGAAGAAGCGGCGAAGAGGACTGCTGCAAGCAGAAGCATCTTTTTCCGTCCCAGACGTTCCGACAGCGGACCGGTTCCCAACGCACCGAGCAGGCAACCGAGCAGCGCACAACTATTGACCCATCCCCGGACGTGCTCGGATTGAATTTCGAAGTATTTTTCAAAGAACGGTTTCGCTCCTCCGATGACGACCCAATCGTAGCCGAAAAGAAGCCCTCCCATCGTCGCAACGAAACAGATTCCGGTAATGTATTTGACGTTCATTGGATGTTTATCTTTGGGTCTTTGAGTAGGAATACGTTTGGCACAACCACGTGCCCTGCGGTATTCTACAATAGGCCAGTCCGTCGACAAGTTTACGATTTTTACTGATTTTACCGTCATTTCGCTTCGCTTCATTCCGGCTTTTATTGGGGGAGATGAATAAAAGCCGGAATGGAGCATCGCGAAATGACGGTCTCGATACAAACTTGTCGACG
>CAZNVM010000263.1:0-29712 GCA_964576215.1 uncultured Planctomycetaceae bacterium | reverse complement strand
TTCCCAGTGACGATGATTTCCCCCAGGAGGATTGCAAAGTCGCTTTTTTCCTGGGAACGCAGGCTTCCAGCCTGCCAGTGAGTTCGTAGGCATCCTACCTGCGCAGGGCAGAGACTCCATTCCGCAACCTTCGCGCAGGCTGGAAGCCTGCGTTCCCAGGGACTTTGCAATCCTCCTGTGACTTCCCCGCAAAATAAAATTGTAATATTGACAATAACGCCTGTAAAATATAACATAGAGAGAAAGTTTATTATTTGGACGACTTGCTGAAAAAATCACCATTTGTCCTTATATTGTGCTATAATTTGTGGTATGTTTCGGTGTATGTGGTGCGACGGCGGTTCCTGTCGGTCGTCTTTTTGTTGAATACAAGGGCATGGGTGAATCGATGAGTGAAAATTCTGCTTACCTTCTACTGAGCCAGTATGGCAATAAGAAGTCCGTCTTTCCACTCGTTCCGGGAGAAGAGGTGCGAATTGGACGGTCGTCGGATAATGACATCGTCCTCACGGACGACCGGTGCAGTCGCTATCATGCCACCGTCCAATGGAACGATGGGCAATGGTTCATTAGGGACATGGGAAGTCGAAACGGAACAACCCTTAATGGAAACCCTCTTTCAACACAGATGCTTCTTTTGCCCGGCAGTGCGATTCAGATCGGACATTCCGTCTTGCTATTCGAGGTCGGACCGATTCCCGGCAACGAGGACGAAGATGACTACCAGACTCACGGCACCGGTGTTTTCGGCATTTCTCACGATTCCGGTGTGGCTCCTCTTCCGCGAGAGTTCGATCCGGCAACGATTGTTCACCATCGAAATAAAACGTCGTTTCTGGAAAAGGAGAAGGAAAAAGAGGAGGGGGACGATGCGGAGAGAATGGCCCATAACAGGACAAAATCCGGATATGGAGCAGCTGATCTGTGCCAACTTGCCTTTTCTCTCGGGAGTGCCGGAGAAGTTGATGTCGTTGCCAAACTTGCACTGGAAGGTCTCATCAAAGCAACGGAAGGGACCGGTGCCGGACTTTGGCTCTTTCCTTATACCGAAAAGCCCAAGGTACTACTCGAAGCGGTCGACTTACGGCTCATTGCCAATGTGACCAACAGCGAGGCGAATTATGTTCCGATTTCCGAACCTTTGGCCAAAGCCACGCTCGAAAAGAAAGAAGCGGTGTTGGTGAACGAACAATTGAGCCTCTCCGACGATGAGCAAACGGATATGCCGTGGGAAGGCGGTCGTATCAACAATACGTTAGCCGCACCGATTCGGCGGGATAACGATATTCTCGGGCTTATCCATCTGTACACGTCCGCCGACGACCAGAGTTTGGGACTGGGCGACTTGGAGTATACCCTGGCCGTTGCCGATACCGTTGCCGTTGCACTGAGGCAGTTGAACCGGCAAAAAGAATTGACGGCGCATTTGAATCAGGTCAGAAAAGAGAATTTCAATTTACGCGAAATGCTCCATGCGGACACGGAGATCATCGGTCTCAGTACGCCGCTCAAAAAAGTGGCGTATTTGATCTCGCGTGCCGCCGAGGGGAAAGCCTCCTTGCTCATTCGTGGTGAAAGTGGAACCGGCAAGGAACTTATTGCCAAAGCGGTCCATTTCGCCAGTGCAAGGCGTTCCCGACCGTTGGTCTGTCTGAATTGTGCGGCGGTTGCCGAAAGTTTGCTTGCCAGCGAACTGTTCGGACACGAAAAAGGGGCGTTTACCGGGGCGACCGAGCGTAAAATCGGGAAATTTGAAGCCGCGCATACCGGAACTCTGTTTTTGGACGAAATCGGTGAAATGCCGGTCTCGCTTCAATCGAAACTGCTCCGTGTACTGGAAGGACACCCGTTTGAGCGTGTCGGCGGAAATACGCCGATTTCCGTCGATGTGCGGGTGATTGCCGCAACGAACCGGGACCTCGAAAGGGAGGTCGCGGAGGGACGTTTTCGACATGATCTGTTTTTCCGGCTTCGGGTGTTGGAAATTGTCGTTCCGCCGCTTCGCAAACGAACGGATGACATTCCCGTTTTGGCCAAATACTTTCTGGAAAAATACTCCAAAGAAACCGGACGAAAATATCAAGGTTTTTCCACGGAAGCAATGGACGCCTTGCTGGCCCACCGTTGGCCGGGAAATGTTCGGGAGTTGAAAAACGTCGTCGAACGGTCCGTTGTACTCGGTTCCCCACCGTGGATTTACGAACAGGATTTGTTACTCAGTTCCTTGAGCACGACGGGCGAATCCGGCATTCAAAAACCCTCTGCGAAAACCGATCTCTTCGAACCGACCACGTTGGAACAGGCGGAGAAAGTCCACATTCAAAAAACATTGGAACATACCCAGTGGAACAAAAGTCTTGCGGCAAGAACGCTTGGAATTGAACGGACAACCCTGGACCGCAAAATCAAACGATATAAACTGGACGATTCCTCCCGGACGGAGTGATTAGTTGATTGTTCAGGAAGTCTGAAGGGGACTCCATCAGAGCCGCGCACGGAATGTGTGGTTTTACGTTCACCGATGTGACCGCTTACTGCGTGCGCGGCTCTGATTCAGGTACACGCAAAAACAGTCTTGAAAATTATGAGAACATTTGTATTAGTATCAGGCATCATTGTCGCCACGATCCTCGGTTCCTCCTTGCGGGCGGAAAACGAAATATCGCTTGCCGGAACCTGGCAGGTTGCTCTTGACCGCGAAGATGTCGGAGTCAAGGAAAAATGGTTCTCCAAAGACTTTGATGACACCATTTCGTTGCCGGGAACATTGTGCGACGGCGGATACGGCGATCCGCTTGCACTCGAACCGGACATCAACAACCGCGAAGTGCTCTTGAACCTGAAACGCAAGTTCGATTACGTCGGCGCGGCATGGTACAAGCGGACGGTGGACATCCCGGAAAATTGGGCCGAAAAACATGTTACGCTCAAGTTGGAACGGGTGCTCTGGGTATCGCAACTCTGGATCAACGGCAAACGGGTCGGAACGCTCCAACGCAACGAGAGTCTGACCACGCCGCACTATTTTGACGTAACGGAATACCTCCAGCCCGGTCAAAATGTGTTTGCGCTGCGCATCGACAATCGAAAACAGTACGATATGTCCACCAGAGATATGGCGCACGCCTACACCAACGAAACGCAAACGATGTGGAACGGCGTCCTGGGCGAAATCTCCCTGACGGCAAAAGACAACGTGCGAATCGAGTCTGTGAACGTTTCTCCCTGTCCCACGGTTTCCGATCCTTTTGGGAAATGTTACGACCTCGAAAAGACCTATTGCGGCATCAGTGTTCGGCTTGCCAAACCTGTCGGTGTTCCATTTGAGGGAAAAATTAAGGCAGTCGTTCGGGACGGTCAAGGTCAAAACCATGAGCTTCAGGAATCTTCGTTCAAATCTCTCAGTAACTCATCCGGCTTCACCATTTCGATTCCTCGCTTGATTCCAGACGCGAAACCCTGGGACGAATTTTCACCGCACCTTTACGAAGCGGTGGTCACGCTGGAATCCAATCTCGGCAACGACGAAAAGGTTGTCAAATTCGGATTGCGAAGCCTCACCAACGACAATGCCCGGCTGCAAATCAACGGGCGACCGCTCTTCCTGCGGGGAACGCTTGAATGTTGCATTTTCCCGCTCAAAGGATACCCGCCGACGGACAAAGAAGCCTGGCTCAAACTGATGACCCGGGCCAAAGAGTACGGGCTGAACCATTTGCGTTTCCATTCGTGGTGTCCCCCGAAAGCGGCGTTTGAAGCCGCCGACGAAATCGGTTTTTACCTGCAAGTGGAAGCCCCTTATTGGGAAGGCACATTCGGCGACGATGAACCGACGCCCCGGTTTGTCCATGAGGAATGTTATCGCATTCTCGAAGAATACGGCAACCATCCCTCGTTCTGCTTCCTCTCATTGGGTAACGAAATTTCCGGCAATTTCCACTTGCTCAACCAAATCGTACAGAATTTGAAGGAAAGGGACAACCGCCGTCTGTACACCAACTCGTCCTTTACGTTCCAGAAACCGGACACCGGTTGGACGAACGCCGCCAACGATTTTTGGGTAACGCAATGGACGGACAAAGGCTGGGTACGAGGGCAGGGGGTTTTTGACCAATGGCCGCTCAACTTTACGCAGGATTTTACGAAAGCACTCGATGGCATTCCCTGCCCGGTGATTACGCACGAAATCGGACAGTACAGCGTGTTTCCGAATTTTCGTGAGATTGAAAAGTACACCGGAAATCTCGTGCCGCTCAACCTGATGGCGATTCAAAAGGCAATGGAAGAAAAAGGATTGGGGGGACGTGACGCCGTTTATCACGAAAACAGCGGGAAATTCGCGGCGATCCTCTACAAAGAGGAGATTGAGCGGGCAATGAAAACCGAAGCGATTAGCGGGTTCCAGTTGCTCGACTTGCACGATTTTTCCGGTCAGGGAACGGCTCTGGTCGGTTTGCTTGATGCGTTTTGGGACAGCAAGGGAGCAATCTCCGGCGAGGAATTCCGGCGTTTTTGTGCTCCTGTTGTACCGCTTGCCCGGTTCGACAAGCCGGTGTACCGAAATTCGGAAACGTTTGCCGCAACGTTTGAAACGGCCAATTACAGCGACCGTGAACTGTCCTCCGACGTAAGTTGGTCGTTACGGGATTCCGACGGGAATTTTTCGCAATCAGGAATTTTTGAACGAAAAAACATCCCCTTTGGTGCCAGGAATCCGGTCGGAAAAATTGAAGTGCCGCTCGCTTCGGTTGCCAGGCCGACGAAGTTGACGTTGTCGCTGACGATTGCGGAAGGGAATCGGAGCAACGAGTGGAATATCTGGGTCTATCCCGTCGTCACGGAACCGATGAAAACGGAAATCGTTTGCACCACCTCCATCGAAGAAGCACTTACCGCTTTGCAAGAGGGGAAAAAAGTGCTGTTGAATCCGCCGCTGGACAAGATTCAGGGAATCGAAGGGAAATTTGTGCCGGTGTTTTGGAGTCCGGTCCATTTCCCGAAACAGGCGATCAGCATGGGAATTTTGTGCGATCCGGCTCATCCGGCCTTGGCCGATTTCCCGACGGAAAGCCACGCCAACTGGCAGTGGCGCGATCTTTGCGAGCGGTCGAAAACGTTGGTGATTGACGACAGGCCGTTCGAACCGATTGTCGAAATGATGGACAACTGGCTCACCAATCGGCATCTGGCGAACATCGTGGAGGCAAAAGTGGGTCGCGGTTCATTGCTGTTTTGCTCGATTGACATCACGAACGACCTCGAAAAGTGTCCGCAGGCCCAGTGGCTGCGGATTTCGCTGCTCCGGTACATGGAAAGCGAACGTTTTGCACCGAAAAACAGCGTTGAACCGAGCGTGATTCACGCCCTGGTTATCGGAGAAAATCTGTGAGTTACACCCCATCCCAAACATTTTTTCAGCTTGATCCAGAATACACGGATCCCAAGGCGGCACGGTATCACGTCGTTCCGGTCCCTTACGAAGGAACGGTCTGTTTTTTGCGTGGTACGGCGCAAGGTCCGGCGGCGATACTGGACGTGTCCGAGCAAATGGAGTATTTCGACGAGGAAACTCTACAAGAATATTTTCGTGCAGGAATTGCGACTCATCCGCCGATTTTGAGTGCGAAAACGCCGCAATTGCAAATGAAGCGGATTTACGAAACGGTCAAAAAGCTCGATTTGTTCTCCAAAAACCGTTTTCCGATTTTTCTCGGCGGCGAACACAGTATTACGGCACCGATTGTCAAAGCCGCCAGGGAGCGATACGAAGAATTGACCGTGCTTCAGATTGACGCTCACGCCGATTTGCGGCACGAATTTACCGGCGGCGTTCATTCTCACGCTGCGGTCATGCGACGGGTGCTGGAAATGACGCCCCATTTGGTTCAGGTCGGAATTCGGAGTTTTTCCGTCGAGGAATATCAGCAGTGCCCGGAACAAATTCGCAGGATCGTCACGCCGAAAATGGTCCAGGACGATTTTCAGTTTGCGTTGGACCGAATTTTGTACGGACTAAAGGGGCACGTTTATATTACAATTGATATGGACGGGTTCGATCCGTCGTTTGCTCCCGGGGTCGGAACCCCGGAACCGGGCGGACTTTCATGGAGACAGGTTACTGCGATTCTCAAGCGGGTGTTTCAGGAAAAACAGGTGATCGGTGCCGATCTTGTCGAAACCATGCCACTTGGTGGAGAAAACATCATTACGGAATTCCTCGCCGCCCGGTTGGTCGGAAAACTCATGGCCTACGATTACGCCAAGAGGGATTCGTAGCGAATTGGTATTCCGACGGCCCTTCACCGGAACACCACTTAAACAAGCCGAGTTACACAGCCGGTTCCGGGTCGTCTTTGGGAGCGTCGTCTTGAACGTCTTCTCCGGTTGACGGTGTCGGGGGAACGGCTTTCATTTTTTGCAGTTCTTCCATCGCGTCCCGGGTTTTCTGTTCCTGCTCCTCTTGCTCCTTTTTGGCTTTTTCCGCTTCGGCTTTGGCCTTTTCTGCTTCGGCCTTGATTTTGAGAGCTTCCTCCGCCGCCAGTTTGGATGCGGCAATCGCCAGTTCTGCGTCGGCGGTCGCTTTTTCGGCGGCTTCACGCATCTGCTTGGCGATTTCGATTTGCTTCGCGGATTCGGCTTGTGCAGCCTCTGCGTCCGCTTTCGCCTTTTCAAGTTCCGCTTTCAAGTTTTCCAAATTCGCCTTTTCCCGGGCAAGTTTGGCGAGTTCCTTTTCGACAAGGGAACGTTCCTGCCGAACGTCGTTGAAAACGTTTTCCGCCTCGACAAAAGCGGCTTCGGCTTTAAGTTTTTCCTCGGTGGCTTCCCGCTTGGCTTGCTCGGCGAGACGCATTTGGTATCGGGCCGACTTCATCGCAGGAATCTCGATACCCAAAAGACCGAGCAATCCTTTTTGCGGAACATAATTCGCCCCTTCGGAAACCGAGGCGAAAAACAACAAGGCGGCAACGCCGAAAATCATGGAATAAATGACCTTTTTCATTATCGTAACTCCGGGCTGTTGAAGAAAGACATACAAGGTAAACCGGCTGTCGGTACAACCATTCCTACGATTATAGTTTCCCCGTTATCAAAAAAAACAAAATTCAAACTTTTTGCACTAAAGAAAAGAAGAAGCGTGGGCAATTTGTTACGGGTGTAGTGATTATAGTGAGACGGAAGTCGCAAACGCTTCATCACGCATGGCAATCACGTTTTCATAAGTCACGTTTTTCAAGAGTGCCTCGTGCGACGGAGAAACAATGATTCGCGGTCCGAGAAGCGATTTGACCCGACGTACCTCTTTTTTGACCTCGTCCGGCGACGCAAACGGCAAGAGGTGTTGCGTGTCGATTCCGCCCATAAAAACGAGCTGGTTCCGGAATTTTGAAAGGCTTTCCGCATCCATTCCTTTCGCTTTCGCCTGAAGCGGGTGCAAAATGTCGATTCCGGCGTCGATCATTTTCGGGATCACCGACGAAATCGCGCCGCAGGAATGGTGAGCGACTTTTTTGCCGTATTTGTGGGCAAGAGCAACGACCCGCTTGATGCCGGGCAAAATGAATCGGTCGAACGATTTCGGACTGATCAACAGCGATTCCTGCGAACCGATGTCGTTGCCGAAGAAAAAAACGTCGATTTTGTCCCCCATTTCCTCGAAACACCGGGTGTTCGCCTGTTCGTAGAAATCGAGGAGTTTTTCCGTCGCCGCCTCAACGACCGCCGGATGGGTGTGCATCTTCATAAAATAGTTTTCCATCCCGAAAAAGTCGCACAAGGTATGGAAATAGCAGGTCCACATCCCGCCGAGGATTGCAACTTCGTATTTTTTCGCTTGGTTGATTAGCGCAATCGTCGTCGTAAAATCAAGGTACTTTGGGTCGGGCCAATCGAAATCCTCGACCTGTTTGGCGGATTCGAAATCGGCAAACACGCCTGGTTCGCCAAGCGAATGTCGCGGTTTTCCGCCGGAAACGTCGAACATCGGTTTGCCTTCCGGGTGCTTCCAGGATTGCGGGTCCAGTTCCGGCGAGCACCAAAGCAGGTCGCTTTGAAACTCTCCGAGGAGTTGCACATCGAGGGAATCGATCTGCGATGCGAGGAACCCGGCCTCTTCCATTTGCCCCATTTTGGCCGCTTTGGCCGCAAATTCCGGATCGACCGGAATTTGACAACGGTTACAATAATCGACCTTTGCCTCGTCGGAGGGGTGTCCGATCCAGAACCCGACACGATCCGTCGGCTGATTGTGAAGCAACGCCAAAATTCTTTCCCGACCAGTCATTTTTTTAATTACGAATTACGAACTGCACTTTCCCAAAAAAATAGAAATTTTTGCGAATTGATCTTCATAAGGAACAGTATAAAAATAACAACCGCACTTTGTGAATGGCAGCCGGTAACGTAACGCAGTGAAGTGACCGGATTTCGCAGCTGTTTGATCCGGTCATTGCGCTCCGTTCCCGGCTGCCATTGTTATTTTTATACTGTTCCCTACACTTTGAGTATTTTACCACATGCCTCACGTTGGACGCAAGGGGCCGGAAATTTTTGACCGACTTCAGATTGTTTTGCGTGAAAAAAAAGTTACAATGAAACCATGCCTACACGAGCGATTCGAATCGGAACCATTTTCATCGGCGGCGGTCACCCGGTCACGCTCCAGAGCATGTGCGCAACGAAAACGACCGATTTTCTCGCAACGGCGAAAATGTGTCAGCTTCTCCACGAATATGGGGCGTCCCTCGTTCGGGTCGCCGTTGATTCGCCGCAAGACGCCGCCGCTTTGGCGAAAATCCGGGACCTGACCGACGCGAATCTTTCCGTCGATTTACAGGAAAACTACCGACTTGCCGAAGCCGTTGCGCCGTTCGTCGATAAAATCCGCTACAATCCGGGACACCTGCATCACGTCGAACCGAACGTTCCCTGGACGGAAAAGGTTCGCGTTCTCGCCGAAATTGCGACGCGGTACGACTGTGCATTACGGATCGGCGTCAACTGCGGAAGTCTGGACCCGACGAAAAAGCGTGGTGTTGCCGAACTGCCGCCGATGGTACGCAGTGCTTTGGAACATGCGGATTTTCTAGACTCGCTCCAATTCCACCGGTTTTGCGTTTCCTTGAAAGGGTCCGATCCGCTTGCGGTGCTTGATGCGAATCGAACCTTTGCCCGACTGCGGCCGGACGTTCCGCTTCATCTTGGCGTTACGGAAGCCGGAATGCCGCCGGAAGGAATTTTGAAATCCCGCCTCGCGTTGGAACCGCTTCTGGCCGAAGGAATCGGCAACACGCTCCGGGTTTCGCTGACCGTTCCCAACACCAGAAAAACGGAGGAAGTCGACGCAGGCCGGGAAATTTTGCGCAACGTTAAAAACGGGACGATCATTTCGCCGGACCAATGGAAACCGGATCGGCTTAACATCGTCAGTTGTCCGAGTTGCGCAAGAGTGGAAAACGAAAAATTCGTCGAGTTGGCCGAAGCGGTTCGGGAAGCGACGCGATTCGCCGCCGATTGGCCGATCAAGATCGCCGTGATGGGCTGCCGTGTCAACGGTCCCGGCGAAACGGACGACGCCGACTTCGGTCTCTGGTGCGGCCCGAACCGGGTCAATCTCAAACGGGGCGAAACCCTGCTCGGCTCGTTCCCCTACGACGAAATCGTACAAGAATTGATTAATGCAATCAGAGCCGCGCACAAATCAGGGCCGCGCACAAATCAGAGCCGCGCACGCAGTAAGCGGTGACCCCGGCGGAAACGTTTAAACCGCTTACTACGTGCGCGGCTCTGATTGTGCGCGGCTCTGATTTGTGCTTCCGCACGGGACAAGTCCCGTCGCTAACAGACAGATTTTCGTAACAATCGCCGGACGGTCGTTATTTCCGGTATTCCCGGAGCACTTCAAAGACCGCGAGAATGTTGTCGATCGGGGTGTTGACGAGAACGTTATGGATGGCGTTGAAAACGAATCCGCCGCCGGGAGCGAAGATTTCGATTCGCTCTTTGACCTGATCCCGCACTTCGTCCGGTGTGCCGAACGGCAACGTTTTTTGGGTGTCGATTCCCCCTCCCCAAAAAACAAAGCGGTTGCCGTATTCTTTTTTCAACCACTTCGCGTCCATCCCTCTGGCGGAACACTGTACGGGATTCAAAATGTCGAACTCGGCCTCCGCAATCGCCTCCAGGAGCGGAACGATCCCTCCGCAACAGTGCATGAATGTTTTCCAGTTCGTGTTTTGATGAATCCAGCCGTTAACCCGTTTTTGGTACGGTAAATAAAGTTCCCGATACGTTTTTTCGGACAAAAACGGCCCGTTTTGCGTACCAAAATCGGTGCCGTTCGTCTGGATGACCGAGATGCGGTCTCCCACGGACTGGTGCAATCGTTTGAGGTTTTCAACGGCAATTTCCGCCTGGTATTCGAAAACGGCTTTAATGAACGGTTTCCGGGTCGCCGTGCTGACGTACCATTCCGTAATGTCACGAATTCCTTTCGGCCTTTTCAAAAACGTTGCCGGAACAAGGGCGATGTCGCCGAACGTCAAACCGCCGAACCCGCAAAAGATCGCACGGTCCGAAGTTTTCGACAGGCGTTCCGCTTCCCGACGATAATGGTCGAACAAGGCGTCGTCGAACAGGACGAACTCTTCCGTGTTGTCTTTGACCAACGTCGCTTCGTCGAACGGTTCCACGCGAACCGTTGCGTCGAAAAAGCTGCCGCCGCTCGGCATCACCCCTGATGCGGGAACGGACCGGTCGCCGCCAGGATATTGAAGAAGACTGCCATCTGGTTCGAACTCCGTGTTAAAGTCAATCGGAACAAGCGTCGGCGTCCCGTCTGGCAGGACGAATTTTTTGTATTCGATGGCTGGAAAGCCGAACATCGTGCCCGTTCCCTGGAGCGGGACCGCATCGCAACCGATGTAATCACGAAGATCGTCGGCGACTTCCCCCAGCATTTGATACGGTTCGACAACCTTCACCGGTGTTCCCGGCGGATCGAGTTTCAAAGCCTGGCGGAGTTTATAGACGACTCCGACATGCAAGCCCGTTTGACCGCCGCCGCCGAAGTCGACCGGCAGAATATCAGGCTCTTCGTGCCGACAAGTTGTTTCAATGCGTTGTCTGGAAGTGAGTTTCATTGTCGTTTTTAGGGTGTAGCCATCATAGATATTTGGTAAGTGTTCACGGCCCTATAGCCGCCGAGCGGTGAAATTAGCATTGCTGTAAACGAAAAAAAAGAGTAAACTGTGACGGAAAATGAAAAAATGAAAAGCTATTTTCTTCTAACTCCCCACTTGCTCGTGCAATTATCACAAATTTTCCGCAAAAAATCAAGAGATAAATTTTGCGGATTATCCCGGTTATCCAGATTTTTCTTGCAAGCATTTTTCGTTTTGGCCGATGTAGATGAATGGTGGACTGTCCAAGTCCAAACGACGATAAAATGCGCATAATGGGCAATTTGCGACGGTAAAAGTCGCTTGTATCTCCCCTATTTTCACACCACTGCAAAGGATTAGCCGTGTCTGCTTCCCATCAAAAAACGATGAAGGAAAAAACGATGAAGGAAAAAATGCCGAAGGGAACTCCAAGCCGTACAGTGCGTTCGAAAAACGCAAACTCAAAAAATATCCGCCGCCATCTGGTTCAGGTTACTTGGGGCGATGTACTTGGTTTGTCTTCTTCCCGACAACCGAACAGGCAGCCTCAAAAGGGAAAAAAACAGAAAGAGGATTTGTTCAAACGGCAGCTTCGCATGGAAGAACTGGAGCAACGGCTCGCACTTTCCGTGAATCCGATTGCCTTGAACGCACTTGAGCCGCCGCCGGATATTCAGTTCGGGAGCGTCTATTACGAACACCCGGCCGGGCTGGGCATGGACTATTACGGCGACGTCTTTCAGGTCAGTTGGACCGGCGGAGCGGAAGGAACGCAACTCAAAGAGCTGCGAATTGATCTCGACAAAAACCAGAACGGGCAACTTGACCCCGGCGAATGTTTTTTCGATACGGCAGGAAAAAACGGCGGCACTTACGGTTACTATCCTTTTACGATCATCGCAACGGAGGGCGTGACCGTGAAGGACTGGTCCGTCGACGATGGCGGACAGTTGTTGGTGATCCGGTTTTCGGATTTCCTGGCGGATGGAAAGTTTGTATTCATGCTTGATGTCGACGAATACAACATTAACGAAGATGGGACAGACGGAACCAGTGCTCTCGTCGAAGGGAAAGAATTCGAGCTTTCGCACCTGTTTTGTACGTTCACGCATCCCGATTACGAAGTCGGCGAAGCACACCTTGTCTTCTATGACCGGTTCAACGATCCCAAAGATGTCGGGCTTAACCTTCCGGACGTCGGATACGACATGAATCCGCCGCATGAAGTCCTCACCGCCGCCGCCGTCGGACCGTTTACGCAAACGCCGAAAAACGGTTCGCTTAGCGGTTACGTCTACGAGGACAACAACAATAACGGGATCAAAGAGACCGGCGAAAAGGGGATCGCAGGTGTCACGCTCAAATTATGGGTCTGGGACGGAACGAAATACGTCGATACCGGACACGTTACAACCACCAATCAGGACGGGTTTTACAAGTTTGAAAACCTTGTCCCCTTCAAAAAATACCGCGTTACGGAAATTCAACCGGTTGGATACGCCGACGGGTTGGACAAGGAAGGTTCGCTCGGCGGCTTAGCGGTCAATCCGGGAGACGAAATCCTCGACATCAACGTCGGCCCGAACCAACACGGCACGGACTACAACTTCGGCGAACTGAAGTGCGGTTCTATTTCCGGTTACGTTTACGAAGATTACAATTGCGACGGTCGCAGACAGGAATCCGAAACGCCGATTCAAGGCGTAACGCTTGAACTTTGGGTCTGGGATGACGCCACGCAAAAATACGTCGATACCGGTTTGCGGCGGGAAACGAACCAGGACGGGTTCTACAAGTTCGAAAACCTTGATCCGCTCAAAAAATACCGGGTTATCGAGGTGTTGACCGAGGCACAAAGAGCAAAGTATTTCAACGGCAGGCAGGAAGTCGGTTCGCTCGGCGGACAAACATTGACGCCGCCGGAGAAGACAATCACGGAAATTCTCGTCGGAATCGGACAGGACGGTCTCGGCTACAACTTCGCCAACCGCCTTCCGGCAAGCATCAGCGGTTATGTTTACGAGGATAAAAACGACAATGGTGTCAAAGAATCCGGCGAAACGGGAATTCCCGGTGTTGAACTGGAATTGTGGTACATCTCCTGGGCCAACCGGGATGCGTTTCTCACGTCTCCCGACCAGAGTCTGTACGAATATTACGGCAAAACGACAACCGACGCGAACGGTTACTATCGATTCGGACATCTTGATCCCTGCTTGATTTATGCCGTTCGGGAAAAGCAGCCGGAGGAATTCCTCGACGGCAAGGACACGCCTGGCGGCACCGGTCGAGTTGACGTCAACGACGAAATCACCGACATTACCTTGAAACCGGATGAAGAGGACGGCAACAACAATTTCGGCGAACTGCGACCGGGAAAGATCAGCGGTTACGTGTTCCAGGAGGGTGACACCGTTCACCTTTACCCGGGCGATCCGGCTCCGACGGTTGCACCGCCGGACTGGAATGGAAGGTTTGAAGACGCGACCAAACGAATCGCAAACGTTGTCTTGAGCCTGGCCGACGAAAACGGAGTTCCGCTCCGTGACGCCAACGGGAATTTGATTACGGTACAGACCAATGCCCAGGGATATTACGAGTTCACGCACCTCAAGCCAGGACGGTATTCCGTTCTTGAGCTTCAGCCGAACGGATACCTTGACGGTATCGACACGCCCGGCACGACTGGTGGCAAAGCAATCAACATTTATGACACCGCAACGATTGAAGAGCTTCGGGCAGCCGGAGTCAATGTCGATTCCCTGAACAACGACGCGATTGTCGGGATTTTGCTTCCTTACGCCGCTCATTCGACGATGAACAATTTCAGTGAACTTCACGTCTTATGGGATTTGGACCCGCCAAAACCACCGAAACCGCCGGGAGGACCGGAGCATCCGCACTACCGACCCGACCCGCCGATTGGCGTTAGCGGATTATTTCCGGGCGGCGGTTACTCCTATTGGCCCTCGCCGCACGGCGACAGGTACAGTCAGGAATCGGGCGGCGGCGGGCTTCCTGCGGAGGATTACACCTGGCACTTGAGCATCATCAACGCCGGGACACCACGAGGAACGGACAGCGGCGAAATCAGTCAATACCAAGCGTCACTCATCGCTTCCGGAACGTATAAACCGGTGTCATGGCGTCCGATGAACAATTTCAGTGGTAAATGGATCATCCGGGGCAAGGATGGGAAAGCGATTGAAAAATTCCGATTCGGCGATTACGGCAGCCGCCCGGTCGTCGGGAATTTCAACGGCGACGGTACCGCACAAATCGCCGTGTTCCATGACGGATTTTGGTACATTGACCTTAACGGCAACGGCGAGTGGGACGAAGGGGACATGGTCGTCAAACTGGGAACCGCACTCGATCAACCGGTCGTCGGTGATTGGGACGGCGACGGAAAAACGGACATCGGAATTTTCGGACCGAAATGGGAAGAGGATGATCGTGCGATTGAAAGTACGCCCGGCTTGCCGAGCGACTTGAATCAGCGTATCGCCGCACGACCGAAGAACGTGCCGCCGCGAGTGGATCAGGCCCCGATCGGTTTTCGGGCCATGCAACACACGTCGCAGGGCAGACCGCGAATCGACCTGATTGACCACGTATTCCAATACGGTTCGGAAGGGGATATTGCGATTTCCGGCGACTTCACCGGAGATGGTATCACGAAAATCGGCGTTTATCGTAATGGAGACCTTTACCTCGATATCAACGGCGACGGACGCTTCGAAGAAGGCGTTGACCGGGTGATTCGCGGGATCGGTCGACCGGGGGAAGTTCCGGTCGTCGGCGATTTCAACGGCGACGGAATCGACGAAGTCGCCATGTTCAAGGACGGTTACTGGCGTATTGACACCACCGGCAATTTCGTGCTGGATACGGAAATCCGGTTCGGCGAAGTCGGCGATTTGCCATTCGCAGGCGATTTCACCGGCGATGGTTACGCACAGCTCGGCGTTTTCCGACCGGAAATGGATTCGGAATCGACCGGCCTGTTAACGCAACGTGAGAACACGGGCGAATTTCCGACACTTGCGACGCCGGCCAAGCAGTACGCAGACCAGTACCAGATTGAAATTGAAACGCAAACGATCAAGGGCGGTCTGCCGGACCACCTTAACAACCGCACGGAACGAACCATGCGGTCGTCGAATTTCTAGTGGCGTTTTCGGCTTGGGAGAATCTAAACCGTAAACAAATGGTGACTCAAAACAGTAGAGGAAATCGGAAATCGGGTGTAAAAAATGGTTTCCGATTTCCTATTTCCGATTTCCGATTTCCTATTTCCTATTTCATTCCGAAGTGCTCAAGGATTCGTACTCGTATTGCAAAAAACTGGCGAAGTCGCATTACGAAAATTTTACGGTCGCGAGCTTTCTGCTTCGTAAGGAACTTCGTGAACCGTTTTACGCGATTTACGCCTATTGTCGTATCAGCGACGACCTGTCCGACGAAAGTTCGTCGCCGGCCCATGCTCTCGACGCACTCGCCGATTGGCAACGACAGTTGGACCGTTGCTTTGAGGGCAAAATTCAGGAAGGAGATTCGCCGATTTTTCCGGCCTTGAAAGATGTCGTTGAGAAACACGGATTGTCCAAAGAACCATTTTACGATCTTTTGGAAGCGTTTCGCCGCGATCAAATTCAGGCCCGATACGAAACGTGGAACGAGCTTTTGGATTACTGTCGCTGTTCCGCCAACCCGGTTGGGCGTATGGTTTTGCAACTCGGAGCGTCTGTTGCAAAAGACTCGCCGCCGACGGACGAAATGCTCCGGTGTTCCGACGCGATTTGCACTGCTTTGCAGCTGGCCAATTTTTGGCAGGATGTTGCGCGAGATTGGAAAATCGGCCGCTTTTACGTTCCAATGGAGTATTGCCGGGAATTTCTGTACGATCCTGAATTACAGCCGCAACAAACCCCGGCGTTTGAGAAAATGCTCCGTGAATTGTGCCGCCGTACACGGGAACTGTTTGACGCCGGTGCTCCGCTTGTTGGCATGGTACCACGTCTGATTCGGACCGAGGTTGCCCTGTTTCTCGGCGGCGGTCGGGCAATTCTCGACGCAATTGAAGCGATCAACTATCAGGTTTGGCTCAAACGTCCCGTTGTTTCGAAATGGAAAAAATTCTCGTTGCTGATGGGAATCACTTTGGGACGAAGATTTTGATTCATTCTTTCATTCCCGAACCTGTCCTGTTCCGTAGACGACGTACTTGTAGCTCGTCAGTTCGTTGACACCACATGGACCACGTGCGTGGAATTTGTCGGTGCTGATCCCGATTTCCGCTCCAAGTCCGAATTGGCCGCCGTCGTTGAATCTCGTGCTTGCGTTAATCATTACCGCACTGCTGTCGATCCTTGCCGCGAACTCCCGTGCCGCATTCAAGTCTTTCGTGATGATCGTTTCCGTGTGTGCGTCGCTGTAAAAATTGATATGTTCAATCGCTTCGTCCAATGATTCGGCAACTTTGACGGACATGATCGGACCGTGATATTCCGCTTTGAAATCGGCGTCCGTTGCTTGTTTCACGTTTGAAAGAATCGGCGAAAGCAGAGCGTGGGCCGGTTCGTCGCAGCGCAACTCCACCCCTTTTGCGTCGAGTGCTTTGGCCAATCGGGGCAACAACGTTCCGGCAACCGCTTTGTGAATCACGAGCGATTCTGCCGCGTTGCAGACCCCCATTCGTTGGCATTTTGCGTTGAGGAGCACCTTTTCCGCAATCTCCGGATCAGCGGCCTGGTCGACGTAAACATGGCAATTCCCGGCGAAGTGCTTGATGACCGGCATTTTCGCTTCGTCGCTGACCCGACGGATCAAACTTTCCCCCCCACGAGGAATCGCAACGTCGATCTTGTCGGACATTTTTAAAAAATGCCCGACGGCGTCGCGGTCCGTCGTTTCGACCAGTTGGACAATGTGCTCCGGCAAACCGGTTTTTAGAGCGGCCTCTCTGAGAATTTTGCCGAACGCCATGTTGGAATGGAACGCTTCCTTTCCGCCGCGAAGGATCACGGCGTTGGAACTTTTCACACAAATCGCAGCGGCGTCCGGTGTAACGTTGGGGCGGGATTCGTAAATGAAGAAGACGACGCCGAGCGGAACGCGAACTTTTTGAACCTCGATTCCGTTAGGGCGAACCGTCGATTCGATGATTCGTCCGACGGGGTCGGGAAACATTGCGATTTCCTCCAAAGCGACCGTGATTTCGGCAATTCGTTTCGGGTTGAGCAAGAGCCGGTCGATTTCGGCGTCTTTCAAGCCGAAGCCGGGTGCGGCGTCCAAGTCGATTTTGTTCGCCGCCAAAAGCGTTTCGGTTTGATCGACGATCATTTTTGCGGCAGTCCGGAGCCAGTGATTCTTTTGAGCACCGGAAACGAGCGACATTTGCCGCGACGCTTTTTTCGCGTTGGCAGCAACGGTTTGGCAATATTCGAAAAGGTTTTCCATTGTATTCGTTGTATTGTCGGAATCGGCAATGCCTCACTCGTTCACCGCTACCGATTGCCGTCTGGCAAGTGCTCTTCGGCGTAGAGCGGCCCGTTCGCTTGCCAGTCGGAAATACTCGCGTCTTTCTTCGCGGGTCATGTGCTTGGTTTCTTCGTAAATTTCCGCTTGAATTCTTGCTTTCCATTCAAGAACCTTAAAATCGTTGTCAACTTCAGGATCCCAGTTATCTTCAAATTTCGTCATCGGATGCCTCCATAAATTTTTTGGGAGTTTTGATTGCGATTTTGGAATGGCCCAGCATATCATTGACATCGTTATATCCTGCACGTCGGTATACCATGTGCTCAAAATTCCAACTGACAAGCGCATCGGCCTTGGCGATTGTCGCAAGAGCAATATGCTGACAATCGTCCATGTTGGATTCACCAACAACTTTTTTGGCAATGTACTGATCGGCTAAATCTTCAGATTCATTTGTCGAAACAACCCGCTCAATCGGAGATTTCAACAGCATTTCAAAACGATCACGGATGTTTTGCGGCGCACGTTCCATTTCTTCTTCCAGAACGTCTGACACGATGATAATAAACTCACCGTTTCGAAAAGCCTCCCAAAAACGCCTCGAATCTTGCGAAAATTCCCTGGAAGGCGCACCGTAAACTACCGATGCGTCAATGTATACCCGTAAGTTTCTCATAAACTGCACCCTTCCCGGGATTATACCGTCGCCCGGCCAGTCGGACAACAGACTACCGAAATTTTTTGAAATGAAAAATCAGGGCCGAATATCCCATCACTCACACTTTGGGCTGTTTTCATAATTTTTCGTACGCTTTTCGTATCTGTTCCACATGGACTTCGGATTCGTGGATCCACAGGCGATACGAAAGCCGGATTTTCTCTTTCGGCTGGAACGTCCTTCCCTGCACGCCGGGCCAGCCGACGCATAAAGGGCCGTAATACCGCGTCAGCCAAGTCGGCGGGAAATCCGGGTGCGACGGCGGAATGAAAATCGCCGCTCCGCTTCGGTGTTCGTCGGTTCCGAAACGTGATGTCAAATCGGCCCAAGGAAGCGGCGTTTCCGGCAAATCCCCCTCCGCAACGCCTTCCGGGACCGTGATCGTCGTGATTTTTTCCTCGCCCGGCTTGTTTGATTGCGGACGAAAACGAACCGTCAAACCGCCGTACGATTTTTCTTCCGCTCCTCGCAGCGTGATCGGCTTGTCTGTTGGAATCCACAAAAACTCCAGGTCAATCGCCCGGGTTCTTTGGCCGAACTCGTCTTTTGCCGCAAAGGTTCGGATCGTTACGTTTTCGATCATCACTTTCTCTTCGCCGACGAACCATCCGTTTTCGACGGCAAGCGTCGCGGAAGCTCCGTCGGTTGCCCTTTCTTTCCACTGGACGAATTTCTGCCGCAAATTGCCGGTGCCTTCCCAAAGACTGTATTGATCCACTTGCCCGTCCGGTTGATGAATTCCGACGTGCGGCCACGTCCAAAAGACTCCATGATGGTGGTAGTGATCCCGGGGAAAATCGTCGGTTAGAATCTCGCCACGCAAACCGTAAAGCGGATGAATGTAGCATGAGCGAGTTCGGCGTCGCTCGGTTTCCGGCAGGTCGTCTCGCGTGATCGGCCCGAAATTGTAGACCCAAACCGGCTGCGTTCCGTCGGAGAGCTGAATCGATTGTTCCGAAATTTCTTCAAACCGGAATCGGGATTCCTCCTGACCGTAAGTGAACGGAATACATGCACAGAAACCAACGAGAAGGAAAAACGGGTAACGCATTGACATTACTGACATTACTCAAAACACGGGCATCGGGAATCGGGCATCGGATATCGGAAATCGGGCATCAGGAGAAGTTTTTCACTTATCACTTATCACTTATCGCTTATGCCTCCTGCACGACAACGATCACGATTATCGTTGCAGTAATCCGAGGATGTAATTCGGCAGCTGGTTGGCGATGCCGAGGGTACTGATCGCGGACTGGACAAGCACTTGGTTTCGTGTCAGGTTCGACGACTCTTCCGCGAAGTCGGTGTCACGGATGTCCGATTCCGCCGCCGAGAGGGCTTCCAACGTGTCGCTCAGGACGTTGACGTTCGGCTCGAACGTGTACTTCTGGATGCTTCCAAGCCGTCCGCGAATACTCGTTACGCTGACAATCGCCTCCTGCACGATCCGGTCCGCGAGTTTCGTGCCGGGACTGGTCGACAGCGACGCGGCACCGCCGGTACGGAGCATGTACATTTTTCCACTGGGACCGCCGAGTGTATTCGTGTTGACGCTCGGAATCCCCATCGTAATCTGCTGATTTGCAACGACTTGCGGTCCCATCTGGAACGTGGCACCACCACCGAGAATCGTGAACGTCGTCGTGTAACCCGAGAGCAGGTGCGTTCCCAGTTCGAAATCCATTGAAAGCGACGAAGTGCTCAGCGTTACGTCGTTTCCGTCCGTAAACGCCTTGACGCCATTGACCGTTACGTCGGCGTCGATCCCGTAAGCGCGTTCCATCTGCTTGCCGTTCACGCCCGTCAAGGGGAACGAACCGTTGTTCGCAATCACGCTGACATACTGGCGTGAACCGTATCCTTCAGACAAGAATTCCAAAGCGTATTCCGAAGCGTCTCTGCCGAAAAGCAACTTGGCACCACCGAGCGACCCCGGAGGCGACGTACCGCCGGCCGTCAGCAGCGTGTCGTCCTTGAGCGTTACTTTTCCGGTCCCGTTGCCCCGAAGTTCGACCATGAACATCTGCTTCGTTCGCGGATTCGTTTCGATCAATTGTTTGATGTCGTTCGCCGTTGTAACACCTTCGTTGATGTACACGAGAATCTGCTTCGTCTTTTCATCGACTGTCAACCGAAGTCCCTTGTAGAGGATCGTTCCGTCGGGACCGGTAACGTTGTCGTCGTATTTGCCGGTAAGCGTGTTATCCTGAATGTACGTCAGCGTGTAGCCGTTGAATTCCGGTCCGGTCCGCCGTGCCACCAAGTCGAACGAAGCGTGTTCGCCGACAACCGAGGTCATGGTTCCACGAGCGTGATGCGGGATATATTGTAGCGGCTCATCTCCGGATTCCGACCACCCGACAAAATAGGTGTCAAGGTATCGGATGTCTTCGCACTCTTCACCGACGGTCGGGGTCGGCGGCAAAATTCCCTGGCCGTTCGGGTCGTTACATTCGTCCCAAATCGCGTTCGGCTCACGAAGTAGCGAGGCACTGATCCCATGAGTTTGCTCTGCGGTCAGTTGATCCCAGAATTTGACCAGGTCGGCGGCGGTCGTAATTGGCAGACCGTTGCCATCGGTGGCCAGGTGGACGACCAAAACTCCCGGTTCGGCGATACCACCGGTCGAAACGATACCGGTGTCCTTGACGAAATCGATGATGCCTGTTCCCCCGTTGGTACCGGTCGTGTAAGCACTTGCATCGAACATCGTGCTGAGGATGTCGTCGCTCCTGATGATGTTGATAATCTGGTTTGCGGTCGGTGCTCCATATCCGCCCTGTTCGCCGACGAGGTAGATCGTAACGGTGCCACTGTGACCGCCGGTATTTCCGGTATTTCCAATCGACCTGTAGATCGTCGCCAATCCCATTGCCTCGAACGTTCCGAAACCGTTGTTGTTCGATTCCAGCGAGTACGAAAGTGACGCCGTGAATCCGCTGTCGGACAGTCCGTTGCCGGTGGTGTCTTTGTTGATCGCCGCGATGATGTCGTTGGTTGTGATCGGTTTTCCGTCTTTTGCGGTGGCCGGATTGATCTCGGAACTTCGGAGCGAAATCTGGAGTTCCTTCTTCGCGGCGTCATAATTGACAACAATCGCCTGTTCCTGGCTTGGGTCTTGCCGCATGACGATATTCGTGTTGTTGGCGACATCGCCCCGGTCGTTGGCCGTGATGTAAAATGCAGTGTTGGCGAGGCTTGCCCCCGTCGTAACGTTATTGAACGTGAGCTGCGCTTCGGCATAGGATGGGCCGTAATCATAAGTTCCCCAGCCACTGCCGCGCACAATCGGCGGGACCGCATTGACGTCCTCCTCCGCCCGGACGAATCGGAAGTAAACGTCGTCCAACGCCTCTCCTTGTTTTTTCGCAGTGATAATCAACTCGGCATTAGCGTTGGCCGAGGTCAAAATCGCTCTCGGGAAATCAATCTTGTCGGGAATCGACGTCCAATCAAGCGAAAGCGGCGAATTGACTTTTGTATCGGGACCACCGACGACGAACCGGATCGGTCTCGTGTTGTTCGGGCCGAGAAACTGGATGCCGGTTCCATCGTAGGGGCTGCCGTAGTAAGCGACCTCGGAAAACGGCGACACGGTGGTCAGTCCGTGATTTCCCGGTGCAAGTGACGCCACAATGACCGGTACCTTGGTTCGTGATTCGGCAATTCCTTCGGCATACCACTTTTGCAGCATTGCCTGGGTCATTTCGGTCCCCCAGTATTTGCTGTTGTTCAGTGCCGCCACGACATCCTGGGCGATGTTGACGACTTTGCCGCCATCCTGACCACCGGTGAGGATTTTCTCAAACTGAGCGGCGTAGATGACACCAGTGCCATCGTTGTCCCGTGAACGCCAGACGGTGAACAGTTCCGACGCCCGTTCGTTTCCTTTTGATTCGACGCGATTCATGTCGAACGAATTTTTGACGTCGTTTGCCGTGTGAGCCGCCCCGATGGTGTACTGAACGCCGCTGTGGGCCGTTCCGACCGTCGAGAAACCGGAGGAACCGGCGTTATCGACAGGGAAACTCACCTGATCGGCGCGAATATTGAACAAGGCGTCAACAGGGAAACCCGAACTGGTAAAGTCCAACCGGAAAACATTCGTTACATAAGTTGAAGACCCTTCGGATGTGGGAACCCGGGTTGCCCGCAAAACGGCATCGACATCCGCATACGTGATATTGGCGTCATCACGGATATAAACGGTAAGCGTGTGCAGTGGATAGCAAAAATCGAATCCTGTTCGAATTTCCGCTCCACCCGACACCTTGACGAACTGCAACGAGACCTGCGTGGCCGGTGCAAGGTCGGAAATGACTTCGACCGTCTCGCCGTCCCGAAATGTAAGCGGGGTGCTTGTCGTCAACAATGCGGTTGCCGGAATAATATCGTCAAGATCAATCACCATGCCCGCCGTTGCAGCACCGAGGATGTCCAGGTCAAAGAGACCGGTCGAGCCACCGATGTTGATGAGTTGCAGGGCCGTCTGGACATTGGCAACCGTTGCACCGGCGGCAAGCGTTACGGTGATCAACTTTTTCGTGGGATCATAAGCCGCACTGGTCGCCGCACCTTCGATAAACTTGATGTTGTTAACCTCATAACCCGGCTGCCAGCGAACAAAAACCTCTTCCGGCGGAATCGCCAGCGGATTAAGCCCGGTGAGTCCAATCGATTTCGGCTGTGGGTAATTCAGGTCGGACAATGCGATCTGCTGTGTGGCCGCTGTTCCACCCAAAGTAACCTGAAACGCTCCCCACGGAAGGATATGCGGGTTCCCCGTAACATCCGTCGCCGTGTGAATTGCTTGCTGAATCTGGGCGAACGTTACGTTTTCGATACCATTGGCCGCAAGCGGAGGCACAAAGTTGTCTTGCGACCGAATATAGACATTCAGAATTTTGTTGATTTCGTCGTATTTGGCAATGACGTTTGGATTGAGCGGGTCCACGCCGGTCCAGATCGGATCGTCCTTCGTTTTTACCTCAAAATTGAGTTTCGTGTTGGCGTATCCCGTCATTCCGGGAGCGGGTTCCAGCAGGAAGGAATCCCCAACGGCGAAATTTGCGAATGAATTAATCGGCTTGTTAAGCTGCAGCCCCATGTAGGCGGGCGGATTGGCGGTCGTCATGACGACGTAAAGCGTCTTGGCGTCGCCACCGCTGTTGCTCGTATTGCCGTAAACCGGGTTGGAGGTGCCGCCGGTCTGGATCACGTCGAGATACGAGATTTGTTTGTTTACGATGCCGGCGGGGTTGGAAGCGGCGGGACCGTGGAAAGTGACGCGAAAACTCCCTTCCAGATTGACCGCATCTTGAATATCCTTGAATGTCGTCGCCAAAACTGGTGGAACGACGACAGGGTCTCCCGACGTATCGACGTAAATCCGGTAGACTTTGTCCCCGTTCGTGTCCGTGGTGAGTTCCGCTCTCGCCCTGTTTCCAGCCACTGCGGTCAGGGCCGACGATTCGACGAATTCGATCCTGACGTTGTTCATCTCCGATCCGGCCTTCGTCGCCGTGAACGTGAGGTATTGTCCCGGATCGAGACTCGCAAACGCCCGTAAACCGTTGATGTCTCCAAGAACCGCCGTTGCCGCTTTGGGAACATCGCTGTAGTACGAGTTGATTCCTCGTGAAATTCCGCTCGAATTTTTCGTTGCGTCGGCAAAATTGGGGTCGGTCAGGTTGCCGTCAACGTAATGGATGGAAACGTCGTTGTACTTTTCCCCGGCGATGTTTGCGATGAATTCCAAAGCGTTGTTGTCGTGGATACCGGCTGTGGAATCCACGTGAGTCGCCCTGGCACTTTCCCAAGCGGTCGTCTGAAGGTAGACCGTGGCCACCGCCGGATAGCCGGGACCGAGTGATTCCTGGTAATCAACGACCAAACCGCGATCATTACCGAGAACGTATTTGATTTCGAAGAATCCCGGATTTTGTCCCGCTTCCCCTGCCCGGATCACAATATCGTTGTTCGGTCCGACGCTACTGGTAATAAGCTGTCCGTAAGTCGCATCGGAATGAACCACCGCCGTAACGCCGGTGGCACTGCTGATTCCGTTGACCCATTCGGCGATGTCGGCAACGGTTGCGCCCTTCTCAAAACGCTGTGTGGCCTGCCCGAGATTACCGCCGATGGTCAGTTCCACATCGGACTGGGCGACGGTGTGCGAGTAATAAAGCGACGCCTTTTGCGCAGCTTCGCGGACCTTCACTTCGACATCGATGGTTCCTTTATCACCGAATTTCGCTTCGTAAACGCGGAGGTTCTGAATATCCGTGCGCATAATGCCGCCGATCTCGAAATCAAGCGAACCGTCGAGAAGTTTACGCCCCATAAAGGTCGTTTGCGAAGCAATACGGTCGATGGAATCAAGCATCATGTCCACCTGCATCTGGTTGGACTTGAGCATTTCCAGCGACATGGTCCCGGTGTTCGCCGCTTCGTTGACCAGTCCACGAATCTGGTTGAGCAATCCGGCAATTTCGTTGAGCGCGCTGTCGGCGACGGCAATCATATTGTTCGCCCGTTCCGTGTTGGTGATCCCTTGCTTAATGCTTGTAACTTCACTGCGAAGCATTTCGCTTGCGATCAGTCCGGCAGGATCATCTTTTCCACTATTGATTCTCAAGCCGGTGCTCAGTCGCTGTAGAGAGGTTTGCAGCGAAGACATATTTGTCTGAAGCGTTCGCTGAGCGACCATGGACGGAATGTTCGTGTAAATTCTAGTCATAGAATTACCTTAATAAGTTTACTTTTTTCGTAAAAATTCATCGCAACGGATTTGCAGGGCAATCCGGGTATCCAGGTATTAGTAATCGAATCGATTGGTTCGAAAGTTTTAGGGATATTGTTTTTTTTGTGTGGACGAATCGTAGGAATCCCCCTTGTTGTACGGGTCGTTCCGGTTAGGCAAGATGGGCAAGGGCGTCTCGCCGCCACAATCGTAAAATGACGTTTGGATGTTTGGGCAAAACAAGAAAGATAGTCAATATGAATCAGAGTCTTACGAAACTACTTACTCCCTACGCGACTTTAAATCAAATTTCCTGAAGTTTCTTCCAAGCAATGCCGACGCTACACACAGGGGTACGTACAAAAATTTCACAAATCCGCATGGATACGTTAGAAAATAAAATCCAATTTCTTGAAACGCAGCTTGCCCATGCGCAGAGAATGGCGGTGCTTGGCGAACTGACGTCCACAGCGACGCATGAATTCAATAATATTCTGACGACGATCCTCAATTACGCCCAGCTCGGATTGCGGCACAAAGACGAAGCGACACGGGATAAAGCGTTCGATAAAATTCTCGGTGCGGCAAACCGGGCCGCCAAAATCACCTCGACCATTCTCGGAGCCGCCAAAAATCGAAAAAATACGCTCGAACCGACGGATTTGACAAAGCTCGTCGAAGAGACGCTCTTTCTCCTGGATCGGGAAATGTCCAAGTACCGGATCGCCGTCGAAAGGGAATTTCAACCGGTCCCCGAAATTCTTGCCGAAGGAAACCAAATTCAACAGGTTCTCCTGAATCTTCTGATCAATGCCCGGCAAGCGATGTCCGACGGAGGAAAAATCCATATTAAGATCAGTCAGGATAAAGAGCAGAAAACGGTTGATCTGATGATTCGGGACTACGGCTGCGGGATTCCCGCCGACAAGCTCGCCCTGATTTTCGAGCCGTACTACAGCACAAAAAACGGACCGGATGCGTCCGGGCAAGGCGGAACCGGCCTCGGTCTTGCCGCCTGTCAAAAAATCATCGAGCAGCACAACGCACGGATCCGGGTCGAAAGTTCACTGGGAAAGGGAACGGCGTTCACGTTGAAATTTCCCGTCATCACGCAAACTCCACCGGCAAAAAAGACAAAAAATTCCCCCAATTCGACGGAAACTAACCTTGCCCCCCTGTCGAGTTCCGTGTATAGTTAGGAGGTGAATTGTTTCAGTTCCGGACACGCCGCAGGAATTATCGTTAAATTCGATAATCTTGCGTTTGTAAAAGGAAATTCCCCCAAAAAATCAATTCGTACAGGTGGTATGAACGTCAAATATACCCTATACTTTCAGACGGTACGCTAGAGTGTTTGCCTACCCGCGAAAGACGAGAGACCGGGGCCGTTCGTGCTTGTTCAAATGACGACCTTACCATTACCCATGTCGAAAATCCTCTGTATCGCCTCCTTAGCTTTATCCTGCTTCTTGCTCCTGATCTTCCTCTTGGATCTGGCGATTGGGATTCCTTTTGCTAAAGCCGACATGCGCATGGACTTGGGTTTTGTTGCTGCAACCGGGATCATTGCCGTTTTTAGTTTCCTGACGATGCGGGAAACACGTTAGGTCGAATGAATATTCTGGGTATCGTCGGAGGAATCGGGAGCGGCAAGTCGTCGGTTGCACAGCTTTTGGCACAACACGGAGCGGTAAGACTTGATGCGGACCGAATCGGACACGACGTTTTGCGGCAAACGGTGGTCAAAAAAGCCGTTCGGGAGCGGTTCGGTTCGGCGGTTTTTGATGCGACAGGCGAAATTGACCGAAAAAAAATGGCCGCAATTGTGTTCGCCCCGACGGAACAAGCGGCGGACGACCTTGCGTTTCTTAATGACTTGACGCATCCACGCATTACGGAGGAGTGTCGAAAAATTCTTGTCGAACTCGAACATCAGGGGGTTAATCGGGTTGTTCTGGACGCGCCGTTGCTTTTGGAATCGCGTTGGAACGAGTTCACGACTGAAGTGATCTTCGTCGATGCACCCGAATCGATTCGCTGGAAACGTTGCGAACAACGAGGCTGGAGTCGGGCGGAGTTTCTTGCCCGCGAGGCTTCGCAGTGGTCCGTCGAGAAAAAACGACAACACGCCGAATACGTTCTCCCCAATGCCGGAACCTTTACTGACTTGGAAAAAGAGGTCCAAAAATTCCTGGACTCGTCTACGTCGTCGTGATTGCAAGAACACGGTAATTACTCAACTCAAAGTGTAAACGAGATGGTAATGAAACTGGAAAAAGTGTTGAAATTTAGCCCAAGTTCCCCTCGCCCCTTGCCCCTCGTCCCGATATAATGCGGCTTTCTCGAAATTCTTCCTCCAGTGTACCGTTATGAAACGCCGTATTTTAGTAACCAGTGCTCTGCCTTATGCCAACGGGCATATTCACATCGGACACCTCGTCGAGTATTTGCAGACCGACATTTGGGTTCGGTTCCAGAAACTCCGGGGCAACGACTGCGTTTACGTTTGCGCCGACGACACGCACGGAACCTCGATTATGATCCGGGCCAAGTCCGAAGGGATCACGGAAACGGAGCTGATTGCAAACATGCAGAAGGCTCACGTTGATGATTTTGCCGGCTTTCAGATCGCTTTCGACAATTACGGCAGTACGAACGCCGAGGAAAACCGCGAAACGTGCAAGGAAATTTGGAATGCGATCCGCAAGGCCGGGCTTGTGCTGGAAAAAGACGTTGAACAGCTTTACGATTCCGTTGCCGGGACGTTTCTTGCCGACCGGTTCGTTCGCGGAACCTGTCCGAAATGCGGGAAAAAGAACCAGCCGGGAGACAACTGCGTCTGTGGAGCCGCTTACACTCCCGCCGATTTGATTGATCCGGTCAGCGTTCTGAGCGGAACGACGCCGGAACTGCGAACCGCGCCGCACCTGTTCGTCGATCTGGAGCAAATGCACACGTTTCTCGACCAATGGACGCAAAATTCCGACGTGCTCCAACCGGAAATCCGCAATTATCTGGCCGGACAGTTTTTGCACGAACCGCTTCGGCCCTGGGACATTTCGCGTCCGGCCCCGTATTTCGGGTTCGAGATTCCCGATTCGCCCGGTAATTATTGGTACGTTTGGTTCGACGCCCCGATTGGATACATCGGCTCGACACGGGAATGGTGCAAAAAGAACGGACAGAACTACGAGGATTGGTGGAAGTCGGACAAAACCGAGCTACACCATTTTCTCGGCAAGGATATTACCTACTTTCACACGCTTTTTTGGCCCGCGATGCTCAAAATCGCCGGATTTACGCTTCCGACAAAGGTACACATTCACGGATTTCTGACCGTCAACGGCGAAAAAATGTCGAAAAGCGACGGAACGTTCATTTTGGCTTCCACATACTTAAAACACCTTGATCCGGCGTATTTACGGTATTTTTACGCAACGAAACTTTCGAGCCGGGTGGACGACCTCGACCTGTCGTTTGACGAATTTGCCGCGAAATGCGACTCCGATCTGATCGGCAACGTCGTGAACCTTGCCAGCCGAACCGCGAAATTCTCGCACCAAACCGGACTGTCCGAAACGTATCCCGACGACGGCGGTCTGTTCATCCAAGCCGCGCAGCTCGGCGAGGAAATCGCCGACGCTTACGAGAACTGCGAGTTCGGCAAAGCAATGCGCCTTATCATGGAGTGCGGCAATCGGGCAAACAAATTCGTCGAGGACCATGCACCCTGGGTTTTGAAAAAAGAGCAAAAAATGGACGCTCTCCGCGACGTGTGTACGATTGGAATGAACCTGTTCCGGCAAATTGTCGTTTACCTGACGCCGGTGCTGCCGGAACTTGCCCGGCAGGTCGGCGAATTGATGAACGCCCCGGTTACGGGCTGGACCGACGCTCAAACACCGCTTTTGGGGACGATGATTAACGAGTACAAACACTTAATGACACGAGTTTCCCAGGAAGGAATCAAAATGATTATTGAAGAATCGAAAGAGACGACAGACGGCAGACCGCAGATGGCAGAAAATAGTGATTCGGATGAAACACTTAAAGCGGAACCTTTGGTTGCAGGAAAAATTTCGATTGACGATTTCACGAAGGTCGATTTGCGGATTGCAAGAGTTCTTGAAGCGGAAGAAGTTCCCGAAGCGAAAAAGCTGCTTCGGCTGACACTTTCGCTCGGCGGAGAAGAGCGGCGAAACGTGTTTGCGGGGATCAAATCGGCCTACGATCCGAAAGATTTGGTGGGGCGTTTGGTCGTTTGCGTTGCGAATCTTGAGCCGCGTCAAATGAAATTCGGTCTGAGCGAAGGGATGGTCGTCGCTGCCGGACCGGGTGGAAAAGAAATTTTCCTCCTCGGTCCCGACGAGGGAGCCAAGCCGGGCATGAGATTACATTGAGACATCGAAGTGAATGGAAGCGGGGAACGGAACGAAGTGAAGTAACCGGACGGAACGCGAGTTGATCCCAGTCCGTCGACAAGTTTACGATTTTTACTGATTTTACCGTCATTTCGCTTCGCTTCATTCCGGCTTTTATTGGGGGAGATGAATAAAAGCCGGAATGGAGCATCGCGAAATGACGGTCTCGATACAAACTTGTCGACG
>CAZNVM010000262.1:0-15074 GCA_964576215.1 uncultured Planctomycetaceae bacterium | reverse complement strand
GTATCGAAATAGTACATCTGGAAATATCTGTCAAATTTGAACCTCACTTTCTCGGCCACAAAAACAGTTGTAAGTATTTGATACAAAAGCAGTTAGCTTCATTTTACTA
Organism: uncultured Planctomycetaceae bacterium; assembly: GCA_964576215.1. Taxonomy (GTDB): domain Bacteria; phylum Planctomycetota; class Planctomycetia; order Pirellulales; family Thermoguttaceae; genus JAVBSX01. The sequence goes on along the minus strand of CAZNVM010000262.1, from coordinate 14,965 downwards.
AAAAACCACCCACAGATTTTGGTGAGGAGGCGGATAATCTTTCATACTGTTCGTATCTTTGAAACTCGATTTCGTATAAATTAACCACAATTTGTTATCGGGATGAGAATAGTATCTTTGAATTTGTTCAGTTGTATAGTAGGGTTTAATCAAGTCTAATTCGTTTTCAGATAAATGCAGATATTCTTTTTCTTCAGTAGATAAGCCGAAAATACCTTCACCTATTTGAAAATTATGCGACGATGCAATTTTTTGATTTACAAAATCGTAGTGTGGGTGTATTCCATTGGCGACTTCATTTTTCGCCAGGTATGTTTTTTCTAAAATTCCTTGATTTTTTTTGTTCAGAAAATCTTGTGGAAACACAATGCCTTGTGCCACTTCTTTTTCTATTAAAGACGTTTTTTTTCCTGAAATTTTGTCCAGAATGGAGTTGTTTGAACCGAAAGTCAGAAATTGATTTTTCAATTCTTTTCTGACAATTTTTGGAAAAAGGTAGGTGGCTTTATTATTTGTGCGTTTATTCAGCAAATCCAAAACGTCCGCAAGTATTGTATCTCCTGACATTTTACGATAATCAAACTTATAATTATCCGTTTGATTATTTTTAGAAAAAAGCATTATCATTGTTTGGATACTTGCACTTTCAAAAATCATAAAATTTCCAAAATCCGCAAGTTGTTTTATTTGTGTATCTAACACAATTTTATTTCTCAGTATGCTTGCTCCTGAATTTGTTACCCAATTATTTGTAGCAATAAAACATAAGTGTCCGCCACTTTTCAATAAATCAATTCCATGGCAGGCAAACATATACCACAAATCCATTTTACCGTGATAGTATGGGGATTTTTTATAGGGTTGAAATATTGTTTTGGAAATTCTGCCTTCTTTCAAGTACGGCGGATTGCCGATGACAATATCAAAGCCATCTTCGATTCCAAACATCCAAGTGGAATCAAAAAAACCGGCAGGCTTTGTTTGGTCGTAGGGATTCCACGTTGCCATTTTTTTGGTCGTATCCTGAGTTATCACACCATCATTTTCCATGGCGATGGTCAATGTTTCCCGAAGCGTTTTGTCGATTTGCCGGATACCTTGCTTTTGATTGGCCATGCTTGCCATAAAATACTGATTGCGGTTATCTCGTAATGACTTGACGGTATTGCGAATGATTGGGTTTTCCAGCATCTTTTGAGATGTTCCATCGGCGTATTTGCGGCCTGTATCCAAAGGAATCAACGTGTCCGCACAGACAAACTTTATATCGAGGTTTGGTAGCGGTTCGATGCCACAATTCGATTTTTGTTTATCGGGAATGATGTCTTGAATGAGTGTCAGGAAAAAACGCAATAATGTAATCTGTACGGCCATCGGCTGAATATCGACACCGTAAATCACGTCCCTTACAATTTTGAGTTTTGTGCGGTAACGTTCTGAAAGAGAAAATCCTTGACCATCTTGCTCCTTTTTTTCCTCTTCGATACGGTGCATAATGATATTCATTGCTTCGCAAGGAAACGCACCACTTCCGCAAGCAGGATCGAGGATTCTGCATTGGAGGAGTAAATTTGCCGTCTGCCGTCTGTCGTCTGCCGTCGTCGCTTGCGTTTCCAAGTACGCATCAAGCGAAGTATTGACCATATAATCGACAATTTCACGAGGCGTATAGTAACTGCCCGTTACTCTGCGCCGGTTTTCCTTACTATCTGCATCAATACACGACAAAAGCGATTCAAACACTTTACCGATGAATTCAGGATCAACGGTTTCGCCGTATTCCGCTTGGTCAAGTAAATCATCCAGTGTGAGTTTGTATTGATATTTTGATAGAATTGTAATGATACCGTACACGTCGCAGGTTTCGTCCAGTTCGGTAAGTGAGCGTTTTCTTCTTTCCGAAAAGAAATAATCGTTTCCTATGGGAATATCGTCTTTGTCGTGTTCGTCAAAGATTCCTCCGTTAAGAAAAGGGAGTGTCGAAAACCAGCCTTTGACGTTTTTTTTATCGGCAAGCAGTTTTTCGTTTTCATATTTCCGTTCACCTTGAGGTGTATTGAGACAATGAAAAAACAGGTTACGTAGAATGCCATTATAGTAACTGTATTCCTCGTTTTTTTTCAGGTGTTTTTCAATGTTCGCATCTAACAACTCTTTGGGGACAAGTTCATTTTTTTCTCGTAAGAAGAAACAGAAAAGTAGTCGCACGACTAATCGCAGGGCATAGTCGGCATCAATTCTTTTATTTTCTTGAGTTGTCCAGTAGAACCAGTTTCGGATTTCATTGTAAAACCTGTCTGTTACGATTTGGCGTTCTTTTTGTTCCTGATAAAACAACTCTTTGAATTCAGGAAATGCTTCCTTGATGTCATCGACGGTACATTTCACCCATTCGGATTCGCCGTGTCCGCTAATGTTTGGTTGGATGTGGAAACCGTATTTGTCCCGTAAGAAGTGCCGAAACAATCGGTCAATTCCCTTTCGGTCTGTGGCAATGGCATCTTGCCATTCGGGGACTTTTTCTACATTGACTTGTCCTCCCTGCTGATGAATTCGCTTGTTTGTAGAGCGATGTGTCTCACCGATTTTAAGATAGCCGTCATGTTTAGGAATGTCGGGTGTTTGGTAGGCGTAGAGTTTCATTGCATCATACGGGGACTACTGCTATCGCTTTCGTCCCCGGCTCTTTGTTGTTAATTGTTGTTGGTGATTTCCCCTTTCGACTATTCCTTGACGGGTTGCTCCTCAGCAAAGCCCGCTTCCGCTTCATCGGGCTCGTTCATTGTACGTTATCGCACATTGTACGTTATCGCAAAACCGCCGTCAATGTCATCTCACGGTCAAAATACTTTGACTCAAATTCATTCGGCCCATGACACGATCTGCGTCATTTTTCTTCTCGAAGATGATGACGAAATCGCCGGCAAACCGAATCAAACGACATTTTCTTCGCATCTCAAAGTGTAAACGAAATGGTAATGAAACTGGAAAAAGTGTTGAAATTTAAGGGCATCGGGAATCGGAAATTGGAGGAAGTTTTTCACTTATCACCGATTCCCGATTCCCGATTCCCGATGCCCTTGACTGTTTTGAGTACCCATTCGTTTACGGTTCGAGTTCGCATCAGCGGCTTGACCGTTTGTTCAAAACCATTCATCCAAAACATAGTAAGTGGATATTCGCCAGGAGTGGCGAAATGACACCACCCTACGGATATCCGGTTTCCCAGTCCGTTGACAAGTTTTCCGTTTTGGGGCTTTATCTCTATCGCAAAAAAACGAAACTTGCCGACAGGCCGCAAACAAATCACAGGAGGATTGCAAAGTCCCTGGGAACGCAGGCTTCCAGCCTGCGCGAAGGTTGCGGAACCGCCTTTGCACAGGTAGGATGCCTACGAACTCACTGGCAGGCTGGAAGCCTGCGTTCCCAGGAAAAAAGCGACTTTGCAATCCTCCAGAAACAAATCAGAAACCGCAGGAAAACTGGTTGACTTATTAAAAAATGTCAATAGAATGGGGGCATACCGCTGTCCTGCTTCCCGTTTTTCTCTTCGGACAAAGGTGTAATACTTTCAAACTTTTGCATTTCTCATGACGTACGATTCGATAGTTCTCGTCAAGCAAGTTCCAGACACCGCCAATATCACCACCGACGCCATGAAAGAGGATGGTACGGTCAACCGGGCTGCGCTTCCGGCGATTTTCAACCCGGAAGACCTGCACGCTTTGGAAACGGCTCTGGAAATCAAGGAGCGGTTCGGCGGTACCGTGACGGTCATCAGCATGGGACCGCCCAAAGCGGCGGAAATTCTCCGCGATTGCCTCTTCCGGGGAGCGGATCGGGCAATTCTCGTTACCGACCGTCGGGCTGCGGCAAGCGACACGCTCGCAACAAGTTACATCCTTTCCCAAGCGGTCAAAACGGTCGGAAAGTACGATTTCGTGTTTTGCGGACGGCAGGCCATCGATGGCGACACCGCCCAGACCGGGCCGCAATGTGCGGAAAAACTCGGGGTACCACAGATTACGTACCTTGAAGAAGTGGTGAATCTCGAAGGAAAAACCGCCACGCTTCGGCGGAATATCGGCAACGGTTGGGAAATCGTGAAAGTGCAATTGCCGATCCTTGCGACCGTGATTGAAACGGCCAACACGCCGCGTCCCCGGGCCGCCAAGAAAGTGATGAAGCACAAAAAGAAGCAGGTCGAATCGGAAATCGCCCAGCAAGTTCGTGCCGAACAGAAAGCGAGCGAAGAGAATATCGCTGCCGAAACGGCCAAAAGGGTTGCGGTGCTTCGGGAAAAGGACCAACTGCTCACCCAGTGGAACCTGGAAGATATCGGGGCCGATTTGAACCGTTGCGGTCTGGCCGGTTCGCCGACCAAAGTGTTCCGTATTCAATCGATCATCTTGAAAAAAGAGGGGTACACCGAAATTCCCCCGACCAGCGACGGGGTTCATCGGTTGATTCACGAATTGGTTTCCGACAAAACGTTGGGCTAACACGACGACCACCATGAAAAAAACGCGATCGCTTGCTCTTGCTCTTTTGTTTGCGGTAGGTTTGTGCCATGTCATTTCTGCGGCAGACAATGCCGTCGTCCCTATCGACTGGAACCGGTTTACCGTGAGTTATCCGAACGATGCCAACGCGGAACTCCAGAAAGCGGTTGCCCAAAACGCCGTCAAATACGCCTTAACCGGTTGGTACGCGAAACGGTTTGGCTCCCAAGACGCCGGGGAACACTACTTGGATATACTCCTCGGTCCCGATAGTACCGAATATAAGGTACGTGGTTCCGCTTCACAGGCCAAAGGGATTGCGACGCTGATATCACTCGGTTTGTATGATGCCGGGCACACCGGCGTTTCCGAACAAGCGGCGTTGGAAATTTGCACCAAAATCACACGTTCCGTCGCTTACTGCCACCGGGTGAACCTTAACGGCGGCGGCTGGGGAGGCGGTTGGCAGGACGATTGGTGGGCGGCCATCGCGGGTTACACCGGTTGGTTGACCTGGGAACACTACGATGCGAAAGACCAGGAATTGATCCGAAAAATGGTCGAATGGGAGGCCAACCGGCGCATGGTTTACACCGTCCCTTATTATCGGAAAAAGGATGGCACCATCGTAACTCCCGGCGACACCAAAGCGGAGGAAAACGCCTGGAATACCACCGTCTTGTTTCTTGCCTGTGCCATGATGCCCCATCACGAGAACTACGACAAATGGTACGAAAAAGGGATTGAACTTGCCATCTCCGCCTACGCGCATCCCAACGACGTCGAAAGTGACACCATTGTCAACGACAAACCGCTCAAGGAATGGCTGGGGGGTTCCAACACGGAAGAAAACTATCTGGTGATCAATCATAACCGCGTCCATCCGGAATACACGAGCCGCACAGGGCTGAGCCTGTTGAACGCCGCTGTTTTAACTCTTGGCGGTCAGCCGACCCCGGAAGGAATATTCTTCAACGCGGACAAAGTTTACCGTGCCGTTATCGAGGTGGAGTTTGCCTCTCCGCCTTATGACGCTCCCGGCGGAACGAGCTACAAACCGGGAACGGCGGAAATCTATTTCCCGCAGGGGAGCGATTGGGGGACCTGCCGCTATTTTACGATGGGACCGTGGGACGCCATGAACCATGCTTACGGACTGGACGCCGGACTTGCTTACGATGGAGCGTATTGGGAAAAACTCCATTCCGGCAAGGTGAAGGAGCTACAGGACCGTTTTGAAGATGGACACTTGTTTGCCAACGCCAGAGAATCGGCCGAGGGAACGGAGTCCATTGTCTCCTACGAAGCCACACTGGCGATCTGGGCCAAGTGGGCTGTTCTCCAGAAGGACTTCAACGTTACCAAGAAAGCACCGTAGCTGTACCGAAAACACCCCTTTTTTGAAATTGGGATTCGTCATCCGGGGAACAACCTTACATTTTCCGCCACTTTAATTCTCTTTCTTTACGCTTGGCAAGCGTCTCGTCGATGTGGTCGGCGATTTTTTGCGGGATACCCAACTTCGATTCCCGAAGCAGTTCCCCCCCCTGGCGTTCGGTCGGCAATTCGGTGATCGGCACCGGTGAACTCAACGACGTGGGATCATCGTCTTTTTTTCGCTCTTTGCCGAGGATGTCTTCCCGAAGATTCAAAGCGTTTTCCCGGGATTGCCGGTCAAGTTGCCCGACGAACATCCGCAAAGGAACCTCTTTATGGAAACACTTGGAATCCTTGAGAAGCGTCTTGGAGAATTGATCGTAATTGGGAGAAACGATAATCAAGGATCGAACATTTTTCCCTTTCGAGTTGGACCAGAGTTGTTTGGTCATTTGTCCGCCGACGGTCCCCCCCATATCGACACCGACAATCACCAGCTTGTTCAGATTCAATTTTCCCGCATTGTTTTCCTGAACCAAAAACCGATAGAACGGTAAACAATCGAATTTGTACAGATTTTCATAGTCCACCCGTTTGAAATCCGCTTCAAGATATTCGACCGGTTTGGGCGGGGGCGGCGGCGGAGGCATCATACCAACCGGTACACTGGGATTCGGCATCGCATTATTCCCCGGGTTGTTCATGCCAGGCATATTGCCGCCCATTCCGGGGAAAAATTGCGGTGCAACCGCACCGGGATTGGGTATTCCCATTCCCGGAGTCCCATTGATCTGTTGTTGCCCTTGCTCTTCTGGGGCAGGAAATCGAGTCGTGCTTTCGCCGTGTCCGCGAAAATCAAACGCCAAAACGGCGTATCCCCGTTTTTTCATTTCCGCAATGAGCGGCACAAATTCTTCGCGGCTTTTTCTTTGTCCATGAAGCAGGATCACAGGAATCGTGTCTTTGTTTGCGTTGCCCGGGTAGAACGAACCGGAAAGCAGGACGTGATCCGAAGTCATAAAATCCCGTCCGCTCAATTCCGTCATATCCGGATCGTAAAATTTTTTCGTCGTTTCTTTTTTTTCGTCGGCTTGTTGATCCTGAGCCGCGAGTCCGAACGAGAAAAACGCCAAAAACGTTAAAACAGTAGCGAAAATACGGGTTGAAAGAGACATGATCGTTTTGCCGACAGACTTTGGCGTTTCAGGAAATTTCAGGAAAACCACGAGCGACTCCGGCCATTGTATCGCAAAACGACTCAACAATCAATTCCCAGCCGTTTGCTCCTGTTTTCCGCAATGAAATTTGCACGCACCCCACTCAGTTCTTACCCACGTCTTCGTCGTAAAGTCGCAGGAAAAATTCCCCTTTTTCTTCCGGCGGCGACACAGACTCATCGGGCGAATCGTCTTCCGGCTCAAAGTCAAAGCCAAGATCGTTCGGTTCAAATCCGGCGTGCCGCAGGTAATAACGCTCTTTTTCCCGCATGATCTTGCTGTCCTCCGCCGTCATATCGTCGAATCCGACCAAGTGAAGCAGGCCATGAATGACGTAAAGAATCAATTCTTCCTTGACGGACCAGCCAAATTCGGGCGCACGGTTCTGGGCCATTTCCGCACTGACGATGACCTCTCCTTCAAGATAACCGTTTTCCGGTTCCGATTCGGTTTGGAAGCTGATTACATCGGTTGGATAATCGTGCTGCAGAAAATCTCTGTTGAGATTGTAAATCGTTTCGTTGTCAACGACGACGACTCCGAGACGGCCCGACACGATTCCCGCATCGGCGAGGATTTTTTCGCAAACGCTACGAATCCGTTCTTCCTCGAGAGGAACTTCTTCCTGTTCGTTGAGGATTTCCAGAAACACGGCGTTGCCGGGCGGGAAATCGTCGTAATCGTCGTTGAATTCCGGCGGTAATTCGGACATGGAAAACGGTGGGTTGAACGTGTTTTTTCGAGGAATTTTTTTGAGTTCTTTTGGGCACTTCCCAGCGGATTTTATAGGTTTTCAAGGAAAATTCAAGCATTCGATTGAAAATATCTTTGAGGAAAAACGGCCAAAAATCGCTTGACAAAAACGACGACTCGCAACATCATAACTGCCACAATCAATTCCCAAATGGACGAACGATATTCACGTTTTGAACTTGTTCGTAATTCGTAATTCGTAATTCCTGATTCCTGATTCCTGATTCAACATGGCCAATCGCTACTGGGTTTCACAGACTGACGGCAACTGGAACGACACCGCAAACTGGGCCGCCTTTTCCGGCGGAGGCGGCGGGGCGAGCGTACCGGGCATCGGTGATACCGCCAATGTGGGCGGTGCCATCAAATGTACCATTGATGCACCAGTAACCGTCGATGCGATCACCCTCAACGGCGGAAGCGTGAAACTTGCGATCAACAACAACGTCGAAGTTCGTGTAACCGGCGACATGATGATTGATTCCTATGCAACGGTCTTACTGGGAACCGGTGCGAAACTGATTCTTTGGGGTACGCAGGACCAAAACGTGTTCAATGGAAATTACTTAAACGCCAACGTACCGATCACGTTGGACAAACCCGCCGGGATTTTGAAGCTTACCGGGGACATTTCCCTGCGGTCCGATCTGTTGCGCGATCCGAGCGAAATCGATCCGAGAACGGCAACGCTACTCGACATTAAATGTGTCAGCTGGAATGGAACAAGCATTGTCGGCGACGTGGCCTGTCGAAGTTATAACTCCGGATATTCCGATCTTGCCGTTGCGCCCGGTGTCACGCTGGACACCTTTTCGTTTTCAAGAAACGGAAGCGTGAATATTCAAGGTACGATTCGCGTTTGCAAAGGACACTTCTCTCTTCAAGACGACTGGAACGGCGGAACCCTTATTGAATGGACGGAGCCACCACCGGGACCGGCTAAACCGGACAATTTCAAAGCGACGGCCGTTTCGCCGACGCAAATCAATCTCTCCTGGAATTCCGTGAGCGGTGCCACTTCTTACGTTTTGGAGCGGACGGTCAATTACGCCAATCCCGGTTCCTGGACACAGGTTTACAGCGGATCGGCAACATCCGTGACGGATTCCGGTCTGGCGGCGGGTACATTGTACTACTATCGGTTAAAGGCGGTGAACGCAAACGGCAATTCCGGTTGGTCACAGGTGGTTGATGCGACGACGCCAACGTATCCTGCTCCGAAAAATTTGACGACATCCGATGAAACCACGACCTCGGTGACGTTGCAATGGACGAGCGAGTACAATCCAACCGACCATTGGGTGGCCTGGTCGCTCAATGGAATCGATTCCTGGACGGATATTCAAACAAATTCGCAGTCGTCGTTTGTCGTCGCGGAATTGACGAGTGACACCACGTATTATTTTCGTGTTCGTGCCGGGTACAACGGTAGTCATTCCCCATGGTCGGCCATTGTCGATGCGACGACGCATCCGCTCCCGGAGCCGGAACCTGTCGAGACGGGAGAAACCTGGACCGTTCTCAAACGCATCTCGCAAAAATTTGAAGTCAAACATCAAACATCAAACATCGGGAATCGGGCATAGGTGATAAGTGATAAGTGAAATTTCTTTCCTATGCTCTATGCCCGATTCCCGATTCCCGATGCCCTATTTCCCTCATTTTATCGCCATGTTAGAACCCCATTATCAGCTCACCGATCAAGGACACGCTTTTGAAAACGGCAGTTCCGTTTTTCTTGCCCAAGTCAGAGAAAAATCGAGCGGCGTATTACTCACGCCGGATCGAATCGAAGCGATCCGATACAACGTTTACCGCTTGGACCATTCCGATCCGGCGGTCAAGGCCGTGATACCGGGACACGACGACGTTTCGCTTGTCGTGGACGAAGTATTTTTTGAAACGCCGATTCTCGACGGATTGTGGGACGCGGACACCACCGGTTACAATTTCAAACATGAACCGGTTGTTTCGGTATCTCCGCTTTTCCCCACAGCCGGACGGCATTATCTGGTCGAATATCGCCTTGCGTTAACCGACCATCCGAACGATGTGATCATTCGATACAGAATTCACGCGATTTAACAAGCATCAAGAGTTGGGTTGGACGGGGGCTATGGACATCACGTCCTTTCAGGATTATTTTACACTGAAACAGGGAAGTCGTTCCCCATTTAGTCCCATGCTTTTATTTTTCCGACATCGTAGTGTCAGCGACCCGGTGATTGGGCCGTTTGAAGAATCGACGCTTGAAACGCTTCGCCGCAAGTTTTCCGGAAACATTTGGGTTTTGCCGCACCTTTACGACCTGCCGGATTTTTGCGAAGAGTTTCGGGAAATTCGGGATAATGGCGAACCAATTGTTGCATTTTCCTGGCTTCCGGTCCGTGCCGCATTTGCGAGACTCCGGCAAAGAACCGGTGTAACGAAACTGACCTGCTTTGATCTTGCGGAAATCCATAATTCCGCCGTTTCGTTGGAATCGCTTTCTTTTCCCGATTCGAACGACGCGGAAATTTTTGTGGAAATTCGCCGGAGCGAAAAATCGTTACACAAACGCTGGTATCCGATTATCGACGAGCAGGTCTGCCAAAATTGTTTGGAGTGCGTTAATTTTTGCCTGTTCGGCGTTTACACGATTCAGGAAAACCAAACGCCGCTTGTCGAGCAACCGGACCAATGCCGCGACGGTTGTCCGGCGTGTTCCCGGGTCTGTCCCGCCGGAGCAATCCTGTTTCCCGAGTATGACGATCCGGTCATATCCGGTCGACAAAAACGGACCGAAATCGTCGAACCCGCGACAAAAGACGAACTTGATCGTTTAATTGATCAGGTCGAGGGTAAAAGATAGTCGTTTACTTCTTGTACCAAAAGCCCCAAAAACCTCCGGCGGCGGCCGCTCCGACGGCGTAGGCGACGATGTCCCAGGGATCGGCAACGGTTACATCCCGGAACATCGCCGTGTTCGGAAGGTAAATTTCAAACGCCCAGGAAATCATCAAGAGCGGGATCGTAATCTCCATCAGCGTCGGCGGCCCATCGTGAAAACGGAGCCGCAAACGCCGTAGCAACCAAAGCATCGGCGGCACCGTGAACGGGATACAGATCACGTCGTTCAACCAGGCGTGAAAGAAATAGATGTCGCAGTTTGGCTTGATCCAAAACCGGTTGACAACGTACAAAACAACGCACGCCAAATACAGCGGGTCACGCAAATAACCAAACCGCCGGAACTCGATATTCTCGTACATCAATGACCGGAGGCGATAGATAGAAAGAAGGCAAGACCTGCAACGAGGAAAGAAGTAACAATCATCATACTAATGGTGCCCACGATGACGTCGCTACATTTACTGACATATCTTTTCGATGAAAATAGATTAAGCAACGCATTACCAATCCCGAAAAGACCGCCGAACATGGCGGGAACAGCATAACGCCCAGATCGGATCACTTGTTTTATCTTTTATCGTCGGTTTCGCGTTTTTGTACAGGTCACTATTGAATCTCGTTAGCTTGTCAACCTCGGTGCTGGTGCAACGAATGTCAGCATCTAAACCGACGCCGCCTGGTTTGCCGTCCGCTCCGTAAGAAAGCAGTTCCCACGTTTCGCCGTCCGAGAAGTAGATCAACGGATTTTTCCATCCGTCCCGAATTCGATAGTTGACCCACATCTCTTTTAACGGCTCGTTATCGTGACCTTTCCATTGACTTGTCATTTCCTCCAAGGTCAAAGGATAGGTACCATGTTCCTTTTTATACTCGTCCAAGTATCCAGCAAGCTCCCACATTTGCGGCCAAACGGTCAGTCGTTGTGGCAGACAGACCAAACTTTCTGGTCCGCGTAGCGAATAGAGACTGACGAGGCAAGCGACCGTAGCGGTGACGAGTCCAACCAACAGGGCCATGACCAGTTTCAGACGCACCGAAGCTTTGTCCGCCGGAAGCGGTGGAATCGTTTCAACTTTTTCTTGTTCGTTGTTTTCGCTCATTTTCGCTAGTCCAAACATTCGATTTTTTCACGAGCAAGGCCGGTCAGCTCCATAATGACTTCAATGCCGTAACCTTTTCGTTTCATATTTCGGGCAATTTCATACATTCCCTCAGCTTTTCCCTCGGCTTTTCCCTCGGCTTTTCCCTCGGCTTTTCCCTCGGCTTTTCCCTCGGCTCTTCCCTCGGCTCTTCCCTCGGCCATGGCGGTCCCTAAGTAGAGACGTTGGTCCTCGATAAACCGCCGCCTGCGCCATTCCAAGTCACGCATCACGGCGTCTGAGGTAAAACGCTTGAATTCTTCATAAGCGGTCATAACCGCCGGGTTGTTGTCGACTAATTGTGCCATTTGATCCTCCGTTTTTGTTCCTCCGAACGTGAAAAAGTTCAACCAATCCCGTAATCCACGGCAGAGTTCGTCCATACCTGCCATCTGCCGCTTGGCCAAGTCACCCTGCCGGAGATAGTGCATCTGAAAATGGTCCGAGAGAAGCACTTCCGGATTTTCTTCCGCCGTAATCCTGAAAACCGTGTGTATTCTCCGCAGTTTCGGAAAAATTGGAAAAGCGGCCAGTACAATGCTGATGACCGACTGCAACTGCGAAAAATCATCGCCCGTCCGTAATTGGGACGAAAACATATCGGCCCAATGCAACGCCGTCCGTTCGCGAAAGGCCGTATGGGATGCCGTTTGGACCTCAATGTTGAACCAGCGGTTCATCTCATCCTGAGCTCGTACGTCAAGTATGAGTTGCCGCCCAATTGCAAACTCTTTGATACTATAGGGGTTAAGTACCGTCGCTTCCCGAATGGGCCGTTGTCCGGAGTCGATCAACACGGAGTTGATGAAGTCGACCAGGATCGGTTCATTCTTCGGAGCCGACCAAAGGACAGCGGTAAAAAGGTCCGACGTCGGTTTGAGGTCCGGTTCGTTCGCGCCCGGCGGGATGGATTTTGCTTGCTTTGCCATATACCCAATTCTACCAGATGTTGCCGGATTTTCAAGCGAAAAAGGGAAACTATTTTCAAGTCAGGAAGCGGCAGAATTTTTTGGCTCTCCGTCGGAATCCGCAGAACACTTCGGTCCGTTAGCAGGACGGTCAATTGATCGTCGATCAGCGTTTCAATCAGATCGAACCGGATGTTCCGCGAATACTTTTCCTCCTCCAGCGAGATACGCCAAAGGAGTTTTCCCTCTTGCGTCAAATCGAACGCCGCAAGCACGTTGCCCCGCTGCGGTCCGAAAGCGGAACGATTCAGCAGAACGTAAAGCCGCCCTTCCCGAACCAAATGTTCCGCGAACATCTGTGTCGGACGAGCACGGTTTTTCCTTTTGGTTTCCGGAGCAAAAGCCCAATCGTCGAAATCGAACGATTCCCGATAAAATTGGCCCGTTTCACTCCAAAGCGGTTGCGAATCGGCACGATTGACGGCGTAAAGAGCATTGCCGTCTGAATAAACGACACAATTTTCCCAACTGTACGAATTGGGAGGAACCTCGGCAAATGAAAAATGAGAAACAAAAAAAATGAGAAAGGAGAAATGTCCGAACCGTGATTTCACTAAGATTTTCAAGATGAGCGGGATTGAATAAAAACAATCCAGGCAATCATGCAAATCTTGTGAAAATTCTGGTTCAAGACTTTCCGATTTCTCATTTCTCATTTCTCATTTTTGATTTACTCTTTTTCCACCAGAAACTGAAGCGGGAGTTTCAGTGTTGGGGACTCGGGAACGTTCGTTTCCAGTTCGAGCAGTCCCATGATTTTCTGCTCCGGCCCGTACCAATTTCCGGCTGTGGTTGCCGAAACCGTTATGGTAATCACAAAGATCGCTTTCTCTCCCGGCAATTTCTCGATGTTTACCTGAACAAAAGAAGGATCACTTTTGGCAACCGTCAAATCCACATCGTCCGAAGACCTCCCTTGGAAAGTTACGGTAATTTTCGAGGAAATCGGTCTCCCAAGAGTCGTTTTCCCGATATTAATCACACCGGTGTCTTTCACGTAATCCTTTCCAACGATTTGAACATTCCCCGCCTGAATCATTCCGCGAACGAAGTATTCCAAGGTCGGCTCGCTCTCATAATTTGTGGAAATGATCAATCGTTCCTGAAAAGCACCGGTCGGAAAGCCGGGTTTGACTTTGACGTTGACCACCAAAACGTTGTTGGCACTTTGGAAAATCGTACTCTTCCTATCCTCTTCCGTAAGTTCTCCCGGTTCCACGGAAGTCTCAAAATATTCCGGACTGGAACTACGAATTTCCGTGATTTCCAGCGGTCTTTTTTCAAGGCCGTAAAGACGGAACGAAGCATTTTCCTCCCTTCCCGATAAAATCGAAGGAAATTGGAGCGAAGCCGGACTAGCCATTACAGGCGACATGTAGAGTCCCTTGACGTGGAAAATCAATTCCGGATTTTCCGGGTCGTTCGTAAGTAACAACGCCGACTGAGTAAATGTCGGTTGTGAACTTTCCGCTTTCCAGTGAACGGTAACAATGGACTTGTCGCCCGGTTTGACATTTTTATTCGATACATCAACGCCGGTGCAGGTACAACTGGTTCTGTCGACTTTGAGAGTCAGGTTTGCAGTGCCTCGATTTTCCACGACGAAGTCATATTCCCCTTTTTGTTCCCGACGGAGCACTCCGAAATCGTACACTCCTTCAGGGACGAACGCCTTGGCGTTGGGATTCATCTTCTTTTTCGCAGGTTCGAGTTTTGGCGTGTATCTTAGCCGGGTTTCATACTCGGGATACCAGATTGCGTTTCGATTGCTCCATTCGATTGTAACGACGGCAGTGACGATCCCAAGAAAACAGGAGACGATAAGGGTTGCTAAAAGTCGCATGGATCGGAATTAAAGGATAAATTCACCGGTTATGAGGAAGACTCGATTCTCGCCTCAAATTTTACACGGATTGAGACCGTTTGTCAATGAAGTTTCCCGCGATCCTCCGTCGAGGGTAAAGGGGCTGAGGAAGCGGGTAAAGGTATTATCGCAGGGTGCCCTTGTTTTTCCTTTGATTTTCCCGAAAGTGAGAAATGTTTTCAGTGTTTTGAAGTGTTGTTTTGCCCATCGTGCGATTTCAGCAGGTGTGTTGACGTTGGCGATGAGGCCGAGA
>CAZNVM010000261.1:0-2385 GCA_964576215.1 uncultured Planctomycetaceae bacterium | reverse complement strand
CGCGTCTGCCGCTTGTTGATGATCTGCGGCTCGAACCGGCCCCCACGATCCCGGGGTACCGCGATCTCGCTCTCCCCATACTCGCTGTGGAGCACTTTCTTCCCGTATCCGTTTCGCGGGTTGCCGGTGTTGTTGCCCTGTACGTTGTGCTTTTCGTACCCCAGATGCTCTTCCATCTCCGCTTCCAGAATCTGTTCTACCGTGCCGGCAAACAGTTTCTTTAGCAGCTCCTGGATGTCGCCTGTGTTCTTGCATTCCCCTGCAAGGATTGTCGCAAGTTCGCGTGCTCTGTCGGTTCCTGTCGTCATCTCTGTAATCTCCCTTTCAGTTGATATACAGATTATGGGCATTTACACAGTTGCGTATACAGCCTCCTCGGTTACAGATCTTTAGGCGGCTTTTAGCCGCAAATCCGAACCCGCCGCCTTTAGGCGGCGGTGGTTCAGTTGTCAAATCGCCGTATGCCTTGGAAACCGGCACATTTTGCCCGGCATATTCAATAGCGATGGGGTAGGAATTGGGATCAAGAGTGTAACCAACAGGTGGCGTTTTTTCCTTATACTACTTCACGATAAAGATATAGAACGAATCCACTGGCGCCCAGTGATACTTTTGATGTTATCATGCGTGAAACTACAGATGGTTTCGCATAATCGATCGATGACCTTTTCGAGGGATGCAAACAGCTCATTTTGGGATTGTCTCTTAAACCGTGCAAATGGATAATCTGTGGAAGTTTGGCGAAAGATAGTAGTGCTTTTACTCATCCGGAGGATAGGGCAACGGCGGAGGCCGACCTGAGCGCCGGATGAGGTTTGGCGGGGAGCGATGCCGATGGGTGTCGCTCTTAATGGCTCCCTGGAAAACCAAAGCGCTAAACTCACGCGGCGGACAGCCGCTCCTCAAAGTGTAGCACAAGCTGTCCGTAAATCAAGCCCCAATCGCGGATGGGCTGCGTCCATTTCTTGGAAATCTCTCGGATGGAGAGGTAGACGGCCTTTCTGATAGCGTCGTCGGTGGGGAAGATCGTCTTGGTTTTGGTGAATTTGCGGAGCATTCGGTGGAAACCTTCCACCGCGTTGGTGGTATAGATGAGCTTGCGGATTTCAGCCGAATAGCGGAAAAACGTGACCAAATCAGCCCAGTTATCGTCCCAGGATTTCAGGATGGAAGGATATTTCGCGTCCCATTTTTCGCGGAACTCTTCCTTGGCAAATTCGGCGTCGTCCAAGTTGATCGCGCCGTAGATTTTTTTCAGATCGGCGCACACTGCTTTGCGATCTTTCCAAGGGACAAACCGGGTGCTGGATCGGATTGGCTGTGCGGGACGGCAGACGCAACGGACGGGCCCGCAGGCACGTTCGGGGCGCAACAGCGAATGCTGTGCGGGATGAGTAGCGCGGCGCAATCGCAATTGCGACGTGCGTGCCCGGAACGATGCACAGTTGCTGGTCGCACTGCGGGAAGGTCGCCATAATTGCCCCTCCGATACCCTTCAGATTGTCGTGGCAAGCGACGAAAATGTCCTTGACGCCGCGATTTTTCAGGTCGTTGCACACCGCCGCCCAAAAGCTGGCGCTCTCATTTTCTGACAGCCAGATGCCCAAAATTTCCTTCTGTCCTTCCAGATCCACACCCAAAACTGTGTAAACACATTTGTTGATGATCTTGCTGTCCTTGCGGGTTTTGAACACGATCCCGTCGAAGAAAATCACCGGATAGATGTCTGATAGCGGTCTGTTCTGCCACTCGTTAATCTCAGGCAAAACCTTGTCCGTGATCCGCGAGATCAGGCTGGCCGACACCTCTGCACCATAGATCTCCCGGATGCTGTCCTCAATGTCTCGGGTGCTCATCCCTTTCTGGTACATCGCCAGCACTTTGCTCTCAATTTCATCCGTCCGCGTCTGCCGCTTGTTGATGATCTGCGGCTCAAACCGGCCACTACGGTCACGGGGTACTGCAATCTCACTCTCCCCGTATTCGCTGTGGATTACCTTCTTGCCGTACCCATTTCGAGAATTGCCGCTGTTGTTGCCCTGCACATTGTGCTTTTCGTACCCCAGATGCTCTTCCATCTCCGCTTCCAGAATCTGTTCCACCGTGCTGGCAAACAGATCCTTCAGCATCTCTTGGATGTCTCCTGTGCTCTTGCATTCCGTCGCAAGGATTGTCGCAAGTTCTCGCGCTCTGTCGGTTCCTGTCGTCATCTCTGTAATCTCCCTTTCAGTTGATATACAGATTATGGGCATTTACACAGTTCGGTATACATTTTCAAGATGCCTTTCGGTGCTTTTTCCGTCACTCCGCGTCGGTCTCCCTTGAAATATGGTTCGATATTCCTGCGGTCAACCTCCTTGATTGACGAAAAAATCACTCGAAATC
>CAZNVM010000260.1:0-18272 GCA_964576215.1 uncultured Planctomycetaceae bacterium | reverse complement strand
AGATGGCAGACAGCAGACAGCAGACGGCAGAAAAAAAACCTGCCGTCTGCCGTCTGCCGTCTGCTGTCTATCTGCCGTCTGCTGTCTGCTGTCTGCCATCTTACTTTTAACTTTTAGGATTATTCCGAATTTCAGAAATTTGCGGGATTTTACAAAAAAAGAATAATCCCGTCTATACCAATTATGCCGATAAGTGGGGTGAGATGAAAGAATCTGTTTGTACGAGAGTCGAGTGAATTTCTCGCAAACGGTTCGATTGAAACACTAACGAGGTCCATTTTCAGTCAAGCTCCCAAGTTTTTTCAAAAAAACGAAGGGGTCAATACGTAAGGGGGAGAATCCTATAATGCGGTATTGTGTATTTACTTTAGTTTCGGTAATGTTGGCGGCTGCGATCGGATGCCATGCTCCGCTGCATAACGGAGGATACGGCGATTACGAATATCGCGGTACTTTGGCAAAAGATCATTCAAAAATGCGTACCCCGGTCGGTCCGGGTGCTGTTCCCGCTTGGTTTAACAGCGGAATGTACGCTGAAATGGGTGGTATGGGAGGTATGGGAAGCCAAATGACTTCTCAAGTCCAGTTCCTTGGACCGGACGGACTCATTATCAATTATGATATGTCCATGCACGGAATGTTTGATTCGGAACCTTTGATGTGCCCAGCGGTGCATAATTTCGCTCAAGGTGCAGTGTATCGTTTGAAACTTTCCAATATTCCGTCATTGCCGGGCCGCGATCTGTATCCGACCATCGAAATCGCTCCGACGTTTGCCAGAACGCAAGCGTTTCTCGCACATAACATGGTTCCGGTCGAATTTACCGACAACGATTTCGACCAGGTTGCCGCTGGAAACTTCATCACGAAAGTCGTCTATCTGCCGAACCCGGAATTCCAGAGCATTGCGACCGCCGGCGTTGGGACGTTGGTCAACACGCAATTGGAACCGGGCGTCGATCCGATTGTCGAAGCGGAAAATCGCGGTGCGATCCTTGCCGTAATCCGAATCGGGAATAAGGACCTGAGTATGGAAGGGATTCCGTTTGTGGAAAACGATTCGTATATGAACCAATCGCTGGCAATTCCCAACCCGCCGGAACTTTCGATGCGAACCCGTGCCCCACAGGCAACGACCGTTCGAACAACGCCGCTCGTCGCACCACCGCAGCCGGAAATGCAGTAAGTCCATTTGGGGCATAGGGTATAGGGCATAGGGCATAGATAAACACAAGTCCTTTTCCCTTTTTTCCTTCCTATGCCCTATGCCCTATGCCCTGAAATCGAACATGAAACGGTTTTCGAACGTCTTTCTCCTTGCGTTAAGCTGCGTCCTCGTTTTTTCGGGGACGGCAGCTTTTGGTCAAGAAATCCGGTCCGAACAGTATTTTCAGCCGGTCCAAATCCGATTACCCAAAGGGGACTTGGCGGAAGCGTCGGCAAGTTTCGCCGTCGGTACAACGTTTGTCGATCCGATTGGCCCGGAAGGTGTCGTCGGCTTGCTCGTCGGCCCGACGTACCGTTTTCGTGTCAATAGTATTCCGTACAACGAAGGTCGTGAATTGTTTCCGACGATTCGATTGCTCGGTCGTTTGAATCCGCCGTCTGGTAAGGAATTGGAGTTCCCGATCATCGTCGAATTGACACAGGAAGACCTGGAATTGGCCCTAGCGGGGAAATTCGTAACGCGGGTCGTTTACCTGGAAAGCCCGACGACGGCTTTACCGGCCCGCTTGGACGAAAACCGTTTGTCGCATGACGTTGCACCGGGTGCCGATCCCCTCGCGGTCGCCGAAACGTTGGGACGTCCAATTGCCGTTATCCGGATCGGTTCCCGGATTCCTGATACCACCGTTTTTTTCGGAAGCCCCGCTTTTGTTAATTACGGATTACGGATTACGAATTTGTAATTCGTCATTTGTAATTCGTCGTTCGTAATTAAAAAACAATGACTCACCGAATGTTGACTTTACTCCTTATACTCTTACTTGCGCCACAGGGTGCGTGCAAGCATAATTCCGTTATGACCTATCTGTTCATGACGCCGCTTTCGCCGGATTATTACCGGGTTGATCCCGAAGTGCGTCAGGCCAACAGAATGGCTTCAATCGATACAAGCCATATTGATGGTCAACCAGGTAAAGGAATTCCCTCGGAGGTTCGGAATCATTGGATTCAGCTGGAACCCCTGCCAGGATCATCCAATGTTGCCTTCGTGAATGTTCCGCGTCCTCTTCCCGGCACTCCATCGGAGCAAGAGGCTTTGCCAAACCTATCGCCTTCGATGAACAGCATGGATACCAATCCTCTCGCGGCGAATTCCCTTCCGAGCCCCTATTCCTTCCCGAACCCACCTTCGAATTCGCAACCGGTCTATCCAACATCAAATTCATTCCCGGCGTCTTATCCGCAACCGGTCTATCCAACATCAAGTCCATTCCCGGCATCCTATTCGCAACCGGTACCGGATGCGTTTTCTCAACCGACACCCAATCAGTTTACACCGCAAACAATACCGATTTTTCAAGGAAATCAATCATCGACGGGGCCGACGTACGGCGATCCGCAACCCAACGTCAATCATCAAAACATTATTTATCGAGGTGCCGAGCCGCAGCGGAGACCTGTTTTCACGCAGACGCAATTCGAGGAGCCGATTTCAAGGCCGCTGGGACAACTCAGCATGAAGAAGGAGGACTTGACCGACCGGCTTCAAGTCGATCCGAACCTCGCGCATCGAGCCGTTTCTCGTCCCCAGGAGCAGTCGTTTCCACGCCTGGAATCCCTTGCCGACGGTGGAGACGGCCTTCCAGGGGCAAGTGTCCGGGGTGATCTCACACTTGCCGGAATCAATCCGGAAGATACGCTCGTCGTGTACGAAAATAATAACGGACGACATTCCGTCCAACCGTCGAACCGGGTTCACGTTTACAGTCCGCGTTTCGGTTCCGTGCGGCGGGTCGAAGGTTTTACGATTAACGAACAGAAAGAGTTGGCAACGGCGGCCAACGGGACGACGAAGTTCAGTACGCAACGCCGGGCAATTCCGACCGGAAGTACGGCCCAGGAAGAATCGGCCCTTTACGCCAGATCAAAAACGCAGTTGGAAGGAACGCGAGGACGATTCCAGGGCGGAGAAATGGCAGGCTTGAAATCGGTGAGCCAAACCAAATCGACCGACCTTGCGACGAGTTTTTCCATGCTTTTGTTGCACGAGAAAATCGA
The DNA here is from genome assembly GCA_964576215.1 of uncultured Planctomycetaceae bacterium. GTDB lineage: Bacteria > Planctomycetota > Planctomycetia > Pirellulales > Thermoguttaceae > JAVBSX01. The sequence goes on along the minus strand of CAZNVM010000260.1, from coordinate 15,047 downwards.
AGCGAGGGAAAGAGTCCAATTGGCACAGGGAAAAACGAACGCCATTTGCTGGTCGGGAGCGCAAGGGCTTTTGGTCCGTGCCAACGAACTCGCTTTGCGGGAAATGCACGGTATTGACGCGGCGGCAACGGTGTTCCAAATCGACGATGGGCAAACGGTCCGCGAAATCCGGTTGATCAAAGTCGCCGACAAAGAAACGGCGGCACCGGGTGAAATCGTCGAGTTTACCTTGCGATTCGAAAACACCGGAAGCGAAATTCTTCAAAATATCACCGTTCTCGACAGTTTGACGGGGCGATTGGAGTTCTTGCCGGACAGCGCAAAATCGTCCGTTCCCGCTTCGTTTTACGTTGAACCGAACGAAGCCGGATCAATGGTGTTACGCTGGGAACTGGCACAGCCGCTCAAACCGCGGGAATTCGGCGTCGTCGTGTTCCAATGCCGGGTACGATAAAAAATGAGAAATGAGAAATGAGAAATATCAGGTGAGAAATGAAAAATAAAGCCGATTTCCGATTTCCGATTTCCGATTTCCGATTCCCGATTCCTGATGCCCGATGCCCGATGCCCTGTTTGGGCTATGCGTTCCTCATTTTGATGCTTCTTGTCGTTCCTCTTTGGGCCGCCGATGAACAGTCAATCTCGGAGGAACTGTACGACTTGACGAGCCGCCGGACGGTCGGTTCAACCGACATGGTGGAAGTGCTGTTGGAGGTGGCAGGCTCGACGCAACAAGTCTCGCCCGACGGAAAAGAAACGACCGGATCGCTCAAGGTGGCCGCCGGATTTCGGTACGAAGAGCGTGTCCTCGATTTCCAGGCAGGGGAAAAACCGGTTCTTAAATCCCTTCGCGAATATTCACTGGCGAAGGCGAAAATGGAACTCGGCAAAGAACCGCAAACGCCGTCTCTGGACTCAAACCATAAATTCGTCGTTTGCCAAATCAACAGTAAAAGAGCAAGTCTGTTTTCGCCGCAAGGACCACTCAAAAGCGAACAGTTGCTTTTGATCGAGGAAATTCCCGGCAACACGCTCTGTTTGGACCTTTTACTTCCGCCAAAACCGGTGAAAATCGGCGACTCGTGGAACATCCCGAACTCGGCGGTTCTCCCGTTTCTGAATGTGGACGGTATCACGCAACAAACGCTGGAAGCGACGCTTTTGAGCGTTGTGGACGACCTGGCGATGGTTCAAATCGTCGGCGATTCCCAGGGGGCGTACCTCGGAACTTACAGCGAAATGACGGTCAATGCGAAGTACCAGTTTGATTTGCGTGCGCACCGGATCAATTGGGTCGGGATGCTTCTCGAAGAAAAACGTTCCATCGGGCATGTCGGGCCGGGCCTGGACGTGAAAGCACGGCTTCAAGTGCAAATCTCGCCGCTTGACGAACCGAAAAATTTGACCGACGAATCCCTCCAGGCGTTCCGTCTCAATCCGAACGATGCGGTTTTGCAATTGCGTTACGAAAACGGAAAAGGTTCCTGGAGATTTCAGCATCCGCGAAACTGGTATATCATTCAGGATGAACCGGGCAAAACTCTTTTGCGAATGCTTGATAAAGGGAATCTCGTTGCGCAGTGCAACATCGTGGCGATGCCGAAAATCGATCCGAGAAGACCAACGCTGCTCAAGCAGTTTGCCGACGACCTCCTCAAGGGACTGGAAAAGAACTCGGCGAAGGTGATTGCGGCGGAAGAATCGTATAATTCGGCAACTTACCATGAACTCCGTGTGATTCTCGACGGAAAAGTGAACGGAGAATTGCCGCTCCGCTGGGTTTACTTCCTTCTGACCGACAAAAACGGGTATCAAACGGTCGTCGTGTTCGTCATTGAAGCGGAACAGCTTTCACAGTTCGGCGACAGCGACGAAAAAATTCTCGATTCGTTCCGGATGATTAATTGAGAAAACAATCCATTTGCACTTTGAATCATTCACAATGTTAAAACTTGGTGTCATCGGAGCAGGGCGACTCGGTTCCTTTCATGCGGACAAAGCGGCGAAACATTCCGGCGTTCAGTTTGTCGGGATTTCCGATTCCTGCGAAGAACGACGCAAGGAGTTGGCCGTAAAGCATGGAATCGCCGATTATGCAAGTTCTACGGAACTTCTGCGGCATGTGGACGCCGTCGTCATTGCCGCACCGACGCAGTTTCATCACTCGCTCGGCAAAGAAGCCCTTGAAGCCGGCGTTCATGTACTCATGGAAAAACCGCTTGCCGTTTCCGAATGGGAAGCACAAGAGCTGGTTCAACTGGCTGGGGATCGAAAACGAGTTTTGCAAGTTGGACACGTCGAACAATTCAATCCGGCTTGGAAACTTGCACAGCCCGTTTTAAAAGCGGTCCAAAGCGGAGTTCGGGCAATGATTACCGCCGAACGAACCAGCGGATACACGTTCCGCAGCACCGATATCGGCGTCGTTCACGATTTGATGGTTCACGATCTCGACTTGATTCTCTCGGTCGTTCCTTCGCCGATTCGTTTGATTGAAGCGACCGGGTTTCACGTGATCGGTTCCACAATGCAGGGCGGCCATGAAGATGTCGCTCACGCCTGGATTCACTTTGAAAACGGGACGGTCGCACAAATTCGTGCATCCCGGGTTGATTCCGAAGCGAGGCGTACCATGCGAATCCAAACAGCACACCTTTCCGCCGAAATGGATTTCGCAGCGAGGGAAACAAGAATCATCCGGGCAACCGACGCAGTGGTTAACGGAGAATTCAGCCCGACATCTTTGGGTGGCACCGATCCGACGAACCTCGCCAAGACGTTTATGAGCGAACAGTTTCCGTGTACAAAGACCGCTGGGGAAGCCGTGGACGCATTGGTATTGGAACTGGACGATTTCGTTCAGGCGATTCAAACGGAACGCTCGCCGCAAGTTTCCGGTGCTCGCGCTCTCCATGCGGTTGCGACTGCGGATGCAATTGTAAAGAGAATTCTACTCGAAACAGCCAAGGGCATCGGGCATAGGTGATAGGTGATAAGTGATAAGTGATAAGTGAAAACTTCCTCCGATTTCCGATTTCCGATTTCCGATTTCCGATTCCCGATTCCCGATTCCCGATGCCCGATGCCCGATGCCCGATACCCAATCCGTTTACACTTTGAGAATTTAAACACATGACCATTTTCGTTTGGCTCGGTTTTCTGGTTTTGGTGTTCATTTTTCTCGCGCTGGACCTCGGCGTGTTCAATCGGAAAGCGCATGTCATCGGAATCCGGGAAGCGGTTTTTTGGACCGTCCTTTGGGTCGCGGCGGCACTGCTTTTCAACGTCGGAGTCTATTTCCTCTACGAACACCACCTCTTTCACATGGGGGAACACGTTGGGCGTGGTGCCAATCTGGACGGCTTCAGTGCGGCGGGAAAATTCTTTACCGGTTACGTGGTCGAAAAATCGCTTTCGCTCGACAATATCTTCGTGATCAGCCTGATTTTCGCCTACTTCGGCGTTCCCCAAATTTATCAGCACCGGGTACTGTTTTGGGGCATCCTCGGCGCATTGGTGTTGCGTGGTGCTATGATCGGACTCGGTACGGCCATTTTGCATTACTTCGACTGGATGATCTACTTTTTCGGTGCCATCCTGATTTTTACGGCAATCAAAATGTTTCTCAGCAAACAAGAGGCGGTCCACCCGGAAAAGAATCCGCTCGTCCGGCTCGTCAGGAAATTCTTTCCCGTCACACAGGAGTATCACGACGAACATTTTTTCGTCAAACTCGACGGACGGTGGTTTCTGACACCACTTTTTATCGCATTGCTTGTCGTGGAAAGTGCCGACGTCGTGTTCGCAATCGATTCGATTCCCGCGATATTCGGGATCACAAGCGATCCGTTTCTCGTGTTCACGTCGAACATTTTTGCGATTCTCGGTCTGCGGTCGCTCTATTTCGCCCTGGCCGCGATGATCCAAAAATTCCGATACCTGAAAGTTTCGCTGATCGTCATCCTGCTCTACATCGGTTGCAAAATGCTTTGCCTTGACATCATCAAGCATTACGGGATGGAGGACCAAATGACCTGGATTTCTCTCGGCGTCATTCTGTTGGTAATGCTTCTCGGCATCGCCGCCTCCGCTATTCAACGCCACGCTAACCGTAAACCCAATCAGAGCCGCGCACGCAGTAAGCGGTAACCCCGGTGGTAACGTGAAAACCGCTTACTCCGTGCGCGGCTATTTCCGTTTCCTGTTTTTTCTCTTTCTGTTCCGAAAATCCGTAACATCCTGCTTGCTTTTCGGGAGAAGTTTCAAGAGGTCTTTTCCACCGAGAATAAGGTAAACGGTTCCGAAAACCGCGATCCCTGTGGTTGTCGAGAGAAAGATACGAGCGATATCCCGCTTTGAACTACTACCAGGAATCGCCAGCAAAATCAATTGGATGACGATCCCCATCAACAGGGAAGCGACGCAGGAACGGCCGATTGCAATAAAAATCGAACGATAATCCATTAACCGGAATTTTTTTCCCAGGAGAACGGCCAGCCAAACGGCGTGGAGGGAAGCTGTCAGACTTGCGGCGATTGCCAAACCTTGTTCCGCAAATTTCCAGATAAGAAGCATTCCCAGGCTAAAATTGATCAACACGCTCCAAAGGCTGACACGAAAGGGAATGCGCATTTCCCCGACGGAATATAACCCCCTTACCAAAAGCGGTATGGAACAAAAACCGCTCACGCCGAAACTGAACCAAAAGATCATATCTCCCGTTCGGAACGTGTCTGCCGGCGTAAAGGCTCCACGCTGATACAAAAGGTGGGCGAGATTGTCCGAAAGAAGCATCAATCCCACTCCGGACGGTATTGCCAGCGACAAAATAATTCGAAGCCCGAATCCGAGGTCTTCACGAATCGCCTGGTAGTCCTTCCGGGCGGCATGACGGCTCAAAAGCGGATAGATTGCCGTTGCAATTGCGATTCCCAAAAGACCTTGCGGAAACTCGTAAAGCCGTTCGCTGAAATAAATTGAGGAAGCGGCTCCGGCTTGAAGAGGGTAACGAACCAGTCGGCCCAACCACCAAATGGATGCGTTCGGCCCTCCCGAAAAAGCCCAGGCGATCACCGTTGCAATCAACACGTTCAATTGGGTTCCCATCAAACCGATCATGGACGGAAAAAAAGACCGCCGGACTTCACGGAGTTCTTTGTTTACGGATTTCGGTTGAAAATGAAAGAGGAATCCATGTCGGCGAAGAAAGGGAATTTGGATTCCCAACTGAATAAAACCGGCGCAAAGAATACAACCGGTTAGCAAAAAACACTGAAAAAGCGGGTCTTTGGTCAAAAAAGGGGCAATGACGAGGATGGCAAGCAACCAAACGAGATTCAGAATCGTCGGAATCAGCGATGGAATGCGAAATTCGCCGAGCGTTTGAAGAGAAGCCGCTGTGATTGCCGCCAAACAGATGAGGATCAAATAGGGCAACATCAACATCGACAATTGGGAAACGATATAAACCCGACTCGGATAAGAAAACAAAAGCATACCGAACGAGCAAAAAATTTCCCCGATCACAACCAGGACGGTTAAGACCATGAAAAAATAGGTCAGAACGACGGAAGTGAAGACCCACGCTTTGTGACGGTCGGAATTCCACAATCGGGCAAAAATCGGGATAAAACCGACGGAAAGCGAACCTTCACCAAACATGCGGCGGGTTACATCCGGCAAGCGGAACGCCATCACGAAAGAGTCCATGATTCCGCCGACGGACATACCGAGCATCGCCGCAGTTGCCGCATCGCGAAACATTCCGAGAACCCGGCTCAAAAGGGTGCCAACCCCGATGATGAGCGTACTTTGCAGAAGTTTTTTCCGGCGGGGGTTCATGGAGCGAGATTAGGCTGTAAACTGAGAGCGAAACGCACAAGAAACGCCGCCATTGTACCGTTTTACTCGCAAAATTCAAGGAATACCGTGAAGTAAATCATGCGTCGTACAGGGTGCGACGGCCAAAAACTCCCCACTTAAAAAATGTCCCGGCAACTTTTATTTGCGATTCTCATCATCCTCCTTTTCCTCGGATTCTGGTGGGGATTATGGTCCCTTTGGAAACGGGACTTGCTTCATTCCGAGAAATACCGTTTGGCTCCGGAACGATTTCATCTTTCGGAACCTCCCCCCTGGATACCGACAACGCTTGTCCACGACGCTCTGACCGCAGCAAAACTCGGACCGCAAGAATCCGTTTTGGACGCGGAACTCCCGGAAAAACTCGCCGCCGCCTTTGCGGCCAATCCGTGGATCGAACGAGTTCGAAAAGTTCAAATCCGGTATCCCGCCGAAGTTTACGTGGAATTGGACTATCGCAGCCCCGTCTGTCTGGTTGAATTACCGAACGGAAACGGGTTTTATCCCGTTGACGCCAACGGAATCCTCCTCCCTCCCAATTATTTTATGCAGGGATCGGAAGAGGAAATCGCGGAAAAAATGAACGCCTTTCCTTATGTTGTCGGTACTCCGTCGAATCAGATCGGAAGTCTCGGCGATCCCTGGGGGGATTCGTCCGTGGAAAAAGCCGCAAAGATCGCCGCAATGCTCGGCTCAGACGCCAAAATTGGGGGTGTCGCGTCAATCAGAATTCTTGCAGAGCCAAGGGACGGCTCATTCACGATCCGATGGAACGCACCACCGCCGGAATTTCAATTGGTCGCTACAAACGGGCGGGTTTTCCATTGGGGAACCTTCGAGTTTTCCCCAAAAAACCCGCATTTGCCGGATTTGAAAGAAGAAGCCAAGCTGGAAACATTCCGAAAATTGATAAGCGTTCACGGAACACTCGATCAATTTCCGGTAGTCGAATAGGCTTCGTTGCACAGGGTGCAACAAAACTGCGCTGCACAGGGTGCAGCGGCCAAACGGATTAACGGCGCCCTCCTCCACCGCCGTAGGATCCTTCGCGGCGTCGGAATCCCCCTCCGCCTCCTCCTCCACCACCACCGCCGCCTTCTCCATTGCGCGGCGGCTTGGGACGTGCTTCGTTCACTTTGAGGGTACGATCCCCCAATTCCTTACCATCCATTGCGTCGATTGCAGATTGAGCTTCTGCTCTGTTTTTCATTTCGACAAACCCGAAGCCTTTGGAGCGTCCGGTTTCCCGATCCGAAATAATATCCACCGCGTCCACGGCACCAAACTCTTCGAAGGCGTTCCGAAGATCGTCTTCATTTGTACGATAGGCAAGATTGCCGACGTAAATCTTCATAATCAAATCTCTCTCTTCTGCCGCTTTGGAAAAAAACAACCGAATATCAACCTCAAGCAGCCGGAGAAAAACATTCGTCTTACTAATTACGAATTACGAATTACGAATTACACTTGAAGTAATTCGTAATTCGTAATTCGACTGGAGGCGGCGGGAATTGAACCCGCGTCCCGATAGCCGTTCCATACAAGCGTCTACGTGTGTATCCGATTCTTTAAAGTTTAATCGTTGCGGCCCCTTATCGACGACGGTTCCGCGCGGACGATTCGGCAACAGTTTTTAATCCCCGGCGTGTCCGACGTGACCGGGAACGATCCGAAATTACGACCGAATTTTACGCCGCTTCGGCGGCAGCGCAAGTTCGGGGTCGCCTTTTCTTAGGCGGCCATTGCCAGTTTAGGTTCGGCAATTGAATTTATGGTCCGCTTTTTACGTGGCCTGCTGACCAACCACGACACGCAACCTGAACTTCCCGTACCCGGTCGAACCCAGTTCGCCCCCGGGGGTGGACCGCTCCGCGACGAAACACTCCACCTCGTGGGAAAGCGGTAGTATACAAGGATTTTTGGCTTCGGTCCAGAGGACTCTCCAATTTTTTACCAAGATTTTTTGGCACAATCACGAACCAGTCCCGAAGCGGCGGGGCAAACAGGAGCGTTGGGAGACGTAACATTATGTGCTGCAACGAGTTAGACAAAATCGTTACGTGATGAGATACGTGAGGCAGTCGGCGTTGAGTTGGTGTCCGCTGCAATGGGCGTCGAATTCGCCGACAAGTTCGAACGGGGAAAGTGCGAAATCGCCGAGCATGTCGAGAACTTTGTGCCTCGCGCATTCGTTGGGAAAATACAGCGAGTTGCCGATCGGACCGTTTTCGTCAAACACAAGCACGTTTTTGTACGTTACTCTTTGGCAAAGGCCCTGGGAAAGAAGAGCGTCCGCTTCCGTTTTCGTTAAAAATGTACGACAACTCACAAGTTCCCGTGCAAAGGCGTCTTTTGACGGCAAATGCGTGTAATGTTGCGTCCCGATGGCCCGGCACGTCCCGTAATTCAAGTGATACCGAAACACCGTCTCGAACGAAGTAACGGGCTTGACGGCGATGTACGATTTTTCGTTTCCGATCACAAACGGTTCCCGGACGATTTTCACCGGCTTGAGTGATTTCTGTACCGCAGTTCCCGCTTTCTTGAGCACCTGGTAAAACGGCTTGGAAGAACCGTCCAGACCGGGCATTTCCGCTCCATCGACCCAGACTTCGCAGTTGTCGATACGCATGATCGCCAGTGCGGCCATAAGATGCTCGATCATATCGACACGAGCCTCTCCGAGGGAAAGCGACGTTTGCCGGGCTTTCATTTCCCGGTGTCGGACGTGGGCCGGAATACGCGGTTGGTCGTCCAGATCGGTGCGAACGAACACGATTCCCGTACCGCAATCGGCGGGCCGAAATTCGACGCGAACATCCTCGCCGGTCCAAAACCCGAATCCTTCCACGTAAGTCGGAAGGGCAAGCGTTTGCTGAAAACGCCGGACTTTCGACAGGTGGTCGTCCAGCAACGCCCAATCGGTCAGCGACGCGGACCAATTGGGACCAGGCCGAAAATGCGGGGCCGGAACCACCCCTTCAGATCGGGAGGTCCTGATTCCGGAAGTCGAATACGAGACAACACTCATTTGTTTTTTTAGGGCATCGGGCATCGGGCATCGGGCATCGGACCCTTCTATGCCCGATTCCCGATTCCCGATGCCCTTGATTTTAATTACGCGGTGCTCCGGGCTGCATGGCCGTCGGTTGAGCTCCCGGGGCAGGACGTATTGGAACGTTCGGACCGGGGGAAGGCATCGCCTCGTTTTGATTCGTGTTCAGGAAAATGACCTGCCCGTTGACGACATTGGCTGTCTGGGGAAACTGTTGGAATCTTTGGTTGAGCTGTTGGACGATTTGTCTTGTGATATTCACGCTCGAAGCATTCCAAACGACGGTTTGTCCGACTTCTTCCTGGGCGTTCGTCAACTCATCGGCTTCAGGATCAATTCCGCGAACATCAAGGACAACGGCGATACCGCTGGGCACGGAAAATCGTTGAATCTCTTCCCGAATCGTCTTGAACGCCTCGTATTTGATTTTCATGTCCTGAATCATTAACTCCCGCTGAGCTTTGTTTTGGCTGGTTTTGAGTTCCACCATCCTCTTCTCAAGCTCTTCCATCGCCTGGTTGTATTCCGAAGTTCCCGCTTTGAAGCGGTCCATCGCTATCTTCGCTTCGTCCTGAATATTCTTCTCGACATTTCTCAAATGAGTAACGACTCCCTGCTGTTGAGTACCGAACTCTTTCAGGTCGGCGTTGAGTTTCGGATGCGCTCTGAGCAAAACGACCATGTCGACGACGGCGGTACGAATCGCCTGGGGCGGAGCGGCTGGGGCCGCGGCTTGTTGCTGGGCAAAAGCGGTGCCGAGCGTCGTTGCGGTCAATACGGCGGTCAAGAAAAATACGATCCCTCGTTTATTTTTCACTTTGAATCTCCTTAGTTAATAGTTTTGGGGTGAAGTTACCGAAAAGCTGGGGGATTATCCTTAATTCCGGCAAATCAGTAAAGAGCAATTTTCCGTAAAATGGGGATTTTTCCAAAAAAAGTGATATTAGCAGTCGCCGCTGTTAATCTTCCATTTTTTTCATTCTTAAACTCGTATCGTGAGGTACACTGTCATAACCCGACGTTTCGGCAATTTCTTCCACGAGAAAGAGTGAAAGACCGAAAAGTATAACGGATTCTACCTCACTTCCCATGTCCGACCTGAACGCAACCGCCTCCGACAGTTTTCTCCGTGCCATCGCTGGTGGTGCCGGTGAAGCGGCGTCCGCTTTTTCACGGACGTTTGACGCTCAGGTTGCGTTTACGGCAGGAACAGGGGGGCCGCTTGATTTGGCGACGCTCCAATCGGGCTTTTCCGTTCCCGGCCTGGTAATGTCGCTTCTTGCCGAAGGGCAAACCATTTTGGTTTTGATCCCGGCGAACACCGGCTTAATCCCGGACTGGTGCAAAGTTCCCGACGCGACCGGAAAGAGCAAGTTGTCGACGTTCGCCCAGGAACTCGGAATGAACATCTCGCCGGACGACTTTTTTCCGGAAGATTTTCAGGCGGAAATGGTCGACAATTTGGCCGAAGCCGCGAAAAACGGCAAATTCGGGCCTGATCCCGGCTTCGCGGAGCTAATCATCGATCACAAGGGGAAAAAAACGACCGCTCTGGTCGTTTGGCCCATCGAGAATCAACAAGCGGTTTTTGCGACGAAAACGGCGTCGACCGCCGCAGAACCTGCGGCGGCTTCGTTAAGTTCCTCCTTGGGCGGTTTTGCGTCGTTTCCTGCTCCACAAGATTTTTCTGCGGGAAGCGAATTCGAAGATCAACTGCGACTCAGCGTTGACGAGCTGTCCGGCTTTTCAAAAAGCGTCCTGAAAATTCGCGTTCCCGTAGCCGCCGTGCTTGCGAGAAGCCGAAAACCGATCCGAACGATTCTCGAATTGGGAATCGGTTCCGTAGTTCAGTTTGACAAATCTTGCGATGAACCGCTCGAATTGGAACTGGACCGTACGATCATCGCACTCGGAGAAGCCGTCAAAGTCGGCGACAAATTCGGAATCCGGCTCAGTTCGGTCATTCTTCCCAAAGAGCGGTTTCGACCGGTCGAAGTTCGCAAGGGGGGGGAATACACCCGTAAACCGCCGCGACCGGCGCAAATCATCGGGAAAGCCCCCATTCGCTCACTGGAAAGGTAACCGTCTGCGAAGCACATCATCGCGGAATTTCAAATCCCTTCCGTTGTTCCCTGGCGAGGAAGCTGTTCGCTTCTTTATCGTTCACAAAGGTTTCCGTTTTGGCGTCCCAGGCCAATTCACGTCCCAACCGCGTCGCAATGCAGGCGACGTGACACAGGTTGATTTCCTGGACGTGGGAATCAAGGTCCGAAATGGGCAGCCCGCCCTCCTTGATGCAATCGACCATGTTTTGCTTGTGCCGGTCGAGATCGCCGAGATTCCAGTCCAGTTTCTTCCCCTTGGAAAGCGATAAATAATCCTCTTCGGTAAAACTGTCCTGGACCTTTTCGTTTTCGTACACATTTCCCTTGATTCGTCCGCGGCTGACGTGAATACTGCCTTGAGTCCCCTCAAAAAGAACACCGCAACTGTTCGGCGAATGGCTGACAAGCTGGAGGTTGATCCCGTCCGGCATCTGGCAATCGACCTGAAATTTTGTGGCCGTTTGATACTGGTCGTGAACCAACGGATACCCACCCTTCATCGGAACCGGATGCTCGGCAATGACAGGGTTAAACTTTTCCGGCCCCTGACCGGGAGCGTTCTGATTTAACGCCCAAAGGGCAATATCGACATGGTGCGCCCCCCAATCGGTGAATTTCCCGCCGGCGTAGTCGAAGAACCAGCGAAATTCATGGTGTCCCCGTGTATGGAGCGGACAACCGAAATTCGGGTGCATCTCGGCGGTGGCGACGTAATCGTGAAGCGGTGCTTGTCCCTGCCAGAGGTTCCAGTCCAAAGTCGCAGGAACCTCGGCCTTGGGAATCGGAGGAGACACCAAACCGCCGTCAATGTGGCAGACGACCTGCTTGATGTCGCCCAGAAAGCCTTTTTGGACGATCAGGACCGCCGTTTGGAAAAGTTTGCTTACCCGTTGCATTGTTCCGACTTGAAAAACTTTGCCGGATTTTTTGCAGGCGTTGCGGATCAAGGTTCCCTCCTCGACCGTCAGAGTAAGCGGTTTTTCGCAAAAGACATGTTTTCCGGCCAGCAGGGCTTCCACGGCGATCTTGGAATGCCAGTGGTCCGGCGTTGCGATTCCGACGAGATCGATGTCTTTTCGGTCAAGAATCCGCCGATAGTCGGAATACGTGTCCGGATTCAGGCGGTTGATGTTCCCGTTATTCTTTGCCGGTGCCAGTCCGTATTTTTCGTCGAGGTCGCACAGAGCAACAAGATCGCAGATTCTGGAAAAACACTGGCAGTCGGAACGTCCCATCGGACCGGTGCCGACGAATCCGACCCGAACGCGGTCGCTAAGCGACTCGGCCCTGAGTATAGAAGGAGATGCAAATGCCGAAGCGGTAAGAACCGCTCCGGTCTTTAAAAAGTTACGGCGTGTCAGACGATCCATGGTTCGTTCCTTTGAGTGGAAAATGGTTAAAGTTCGTTGTCTCTTCCGATGTCCGATGCCCGATAGCCGATGCCTTTCAAATAAACGTGACACAGGGCGATTGCCAAAGCGTCGGCGACGTCGGGCGGGTCGGGATACTGCGGCAAGGCGAGTTCCAGTTGGATCGCACGTTGCATTTGGTCTTTGCTTGCGCGCCCGCTGCCGGTCAGAATTTTTTTCACTTGTGTCGCGGCGTAGGAATGGACAGCGATACCATTTTGGGCCGCCGCCAGACAGATGACGCCGCGAGCGTGGCCCATGAGAATCGCCGTCGTCGGACGGTCGTAATGCGAATACAGTTCTTCCAATGCGAGTTCCGCCGGTTTGTAAGCGGCGATCACTTCGCACAAACCGTCGTGGATTTCCTTGACTTTTCGTGCAAGTTCTTTCGACTTGGAGCGAACGACGCCCCCTTCGAGCAATTTGACCCGCCGACCGGCGGCCTCAAGAACACCGTAACCGGTTGTGTTCAAACCGGGATCAATTCCGAGAATGATGGACATTTTTCAATTAGGAGGAGTCGGAAGTCGGAAATCGGACCTGAAGCTTTGGAGAGCCCCATGTATACTCTGTCTCTCCCAATTACGCAACTGGGGTCTGTTATCGGCCCGGCGTGAACTTGTGAACTTGTCGACGGACTTCTGCCCCCTTGACGAAAAAAGTTCCTTGGAGATAATTCACGCTCTTTACTTTTTTGCTTGGCAAAGCCGTAAAGAGATGGCCCCGTCGTCTAGCGGTTAGGACACGGCCCTTTCAAGGCCGCGGCACGGGTTCGATTCCCGTCGGGGTCAGTTTCTGGCGATTGTTCTCTCTCAGACCGTAAACGAACGGGTCTCGAAACAGTCAAAGGGCGTCAAAAGGCATCGGGCATCGGTGATAAATGAAAAACTTCCTCCGATTCCCGATTCCCTTAAATTTCAACACTTTCTCCGGTTTCAATACCATTTCGTTTACACTTTGAGTTCAAAGAGATTTCTTGAGAACGAAAATCACATCTTCGCTTGATGCGTTCGGTTTGCATGGCTCGAACGCAAAATTATAAGTTTGCACAACCTCAAAGCGTCCGATTTTTCGTAACAATTTCCGGAACTGTGCCAGGGTGTAGGTCCGAAATGGGAACCGGTCCAATAAATGAACGATTTTATTCGGCGTTTGGGCGGTGATCCGAAATTCAATCGTTTCGATCCGTTCTTTTTCGTTTCCGTGAATCGTTTTTAAATGAGAAGAAAGCAACAAGGAACCGCGTCGGCAAGACCAGCTTTCCGACTCGCATTCGGCAACCCCTTTCGGCTTCAAATGAAGTCCGAGCAAATAAACACCGCCCGGTCGCAAGACATCGGCCATGAGCCGTAAGTGGTTTTCCGCCTGGACCTCGCTCGTTAAATGGCAAAAGCTACTCACCAGATTGAACGCCGCATCGATAGGACGGTTCAGTTTGAGGTCCACCGCAATATTGCCGTAAAACGCAGCGTCGGCAAGCCCGTGTCGCTTCATACGCCGGTTGCAGAATGTGATCGATTTTCGATTGAGATCAAGTCCGCGAACCTGAAATCCCTCTTTCGCCAAACGCCAAAGAAAGCGTCCGGTCCCACACGCCGGTTCGAAAACCCGTTTGACCGGAATCGATGCGTACGTTTCAAATGCGTGAAGAAGAAACTCATACTCCCTCTTCCACGACAAGCTGAAAAGTACGTCGTAATACGACGGATAATCGTAAACCGAGGCTTGAAGAGAATTTTCTTGGAACATTACGAAGTTTTTTACGCAAATTCCTTTTTCATGTGTTTCATGGTACTCTCTGACGATCGTGTAATATCAACTGTTCCCAATTCCCACTTTCTCGTTTTGGCGGTTGGCAAGTTCCGCTCGGCGTTGTTTGCCACGCTCACTGGCTTGCCGGAAGTATTCGCGTACCTCCTCTTTCGTCATACCTTCGGTTTCTCGCTCGATTTCAGCGTGGACCTGCCTTTTCCATTTTACAGGGTCGAAGCCGGGAATCGGTTCCGGCCAAACAATTTCACGTTTCGTCATTGATAACCTCGTAGGGGGTTCTGATGTCGATTTGAGGATAGCCTAACTTCATGTTGATGCCATTATATCCAAGGATTCTGGTCTTATTGACCATGTGACTGAAATTCCAACTCACAATCACACTGGCATTGGCAAGCGTCGCAAGAGCGATATGCTTGCAATCGGCGAGACTTTTGGGGCCAACGACTTTTTCAGCAATGTATTTTTCGGCCAATGCGTCCGATTCATCGGTTGAAACAACACGCTCCATTTGGGATTCCGGCAACGCATCGAAAAAGTCACGGACGCATTGAGGAGCCTTTTCAACTTCTTGGTCGAACACATCCGAAACGATGATTGTGATTTCACCATTTTGAACGGCGTCCCAGAAAGGCTTTGTTTGCTCTGCGTACTGATTGAACAATCCCCCGATGGCACAGCCGTCCACGTAAACTCGCCTGATAATTCGCCTCCTCACCAAAATCTGTGGGTGGTTTTTTAGTAAAATGAAGCTAACTGCTTTTGTATCAAATACTTACAACTGTTTTTGTGGCCGAGAAAGTGAGGTTCAAATTTGACAGATATTTCCAGATGTACTATTTCGAT
>CAZNVM010000259.1:0-3312 GCA_964576215.1 uncultured Planctomycetaceae bacterium | reverse complement strand
GGAAAAATCACACCATCGATGGACGTCTCCACTGTACCCAGGCGTACGAATGGTCGGGAGGGGCCGCACCGCAGCAGGGCAACGAAATCACGATTGACGTTTCGTTCGACGAATGCATTCCGGGATGGAAAGAAATATTGGGCCAAAGGGAATGTATCCACCGTCTTGTGCGCGATATGTCTCCGGCGGAGCAAAAGCAAGTGGCACCACAGGGCGTTTTGGCGGTTTTCCTGGTACCGATGTTTTTGCGGGACCACTTCTGGGGTTATATCGGGTATGACGACTGTCACCGTGAAGAGCTTTTCACTGAAAACGAGCAAACCGTTCTGCGTTCCGGCGGTTTGTTGATTTCCAACGCCTTGTTGCGCTATTCCATGATGCAGGATATCCGCGACAATGCCGAACAACTGGAATCGGCCCTGGAAGAAGCGAGGGAAGCCAACCATATCAAAAGTGATTTCCTGGCCAGGATGAGTCACGAAATGCGCACCCCGCTTAACGCGGTGATCGGTTTTTCCGAATTGACTCTCGATATTGACGGGCTGCACGAAGACGCTTTCTCCAACATTGAAAAGATACACAATGCCGGCACAACCCTTTTGAGTACGGTCAACGACATTTTGGACATTTCCAAAATCGAAGCGGGAAAACTGGACCTTGTCCCGCACGAGTACGATATTCCCAGCTTGATTAACGACACGATTACTCAAACGATCCTGCGCGTCGAAGACAAACCGATCCGGTTTGTTCTCGACATCCATGAGAGTCTGCCGGTTCGGCTTTACGGAGATGAACTGCGGATCAGGCAGATTTTCAACAACCTTCTCTCCAACGCTTTCAAATACACCAGGGAGGGGACGGTGGAATTCGGTATCCGTTGCGACCGGGAAGGGGACACGGTCGTAATGACCGCCTGGGTTCGGGACACGGGCATCGGCATCAAGGCGGAGGACTTGAACCGTTTGTTTACCGATTACACCCGGATGGACAAAAAGTCCAACCGTCAAATCGAGGGAACCGGACTGGGATTGACCATCGCCAAACGGTTGGCGGAGATGATGAACGGCTCGGTCACCGTGGAGAGCGAATACGGAAAAGGGAGCCTTTTCACGGTCAAGTTTCACCAGAAATTCGTCTCCGATGCGACCATTGGTCCGGAATTGGTGGAAAGTTTGAAGGGCATGCGTTATTCCGACAACAAACGAGAGCAGAATTCCCGGCTTGAGCGGATCAAATTGCCTTATGCACGGGTGCTGGTGGTGGACGACCTGCCGACCAATTTGGACGTGGCGAAAGGGATGCTAAAACCTTACGGAATGCAGATCGACTGCGTAACAAGCGGGCAACAGGCCATTGACGCCATTCGTGAGGAAAAGGTCCGGTATAACGCCATTTTCATGGATCAAATGATGCCCGATAAGGACGGGATCGAAACCACAAGAATAATCCGGCAGGAAATCGGAACCGAGTACGCCAAAACCATTCCCATCATCGCTCTGACGGCCAACGCCATCGTGGGGGCCGAGCAAATATTTTTAAGCAAGGGATTTCAGGCGTTTATCTCCAAACCGATTGAAACGTCTGCACTGGACGCCGTGGTCCGACAATGGGTGCAGAATAAAACCCTGGAGGAAAAGTGGGAGGATCAGCCGGAAGAAATCAAGAGACTCCGTTGTCCCTGGCGGCTGAACGGCGTTGATCTTCAACGAGGCTGGGAACGCTTCGGCTGTGACGAGGAATCCTTCCTGTACGTCTTGCGTTCATATGCGTTTGGCACTTCCCCTTTTCTGGAGAAAATCAGGGAGGTCAACGGGGACAATTTGGCTCATTATGCGGTTACGATACATGGTATCAAGGGTTCCAGTGCCGGGATTTACGCAAACAAAGTCGCCGACATGGCGGAAGCGTTGGAAACGGCGGCCAAAGCGGGAGACCTCGATTTTGTACAAGCCAATAATCCGGCTTTCCTGAACACCGCTTTTGAGCTTGTGACGAATCTCAAGGAGATGCTTGACAAAATTGCTGCGGAGAAAGCGAAACCCAAAAAGGACAAGCTGGAGGAGAAGGTGTTGGCACGGCTTCTTACCGCTTGCGAAAATTACGACATCGACGAGATCGATGCCGCGATCACGGAACTTGAAAGCCATGCCTACGAATCCAACGCCGAACTTGTCGTTTGGCTGCGGGAAAACGTGAATCAGATGAATTATGTGCAAGTTCGAGAAAAATTGGAGAGTCGCGTCGAATCCGCCCCGGAGGGGCAAGAGAGAAAAACTGTCTGATTGTACACCGCCGTTTTTGCTCGTTATGGGATTGCAACTTGCATCAAAATGGCGATAATAGAGAGGGAAAAAGGAGGGTTCTTGTGCAAATAACACTCGCAATACTCCAAAATACTCCGAAAAAGTCGGACTCGTTTTGGAATGTTGCCGTATCGAAAACACTGCGAAAACACTGATCGGGAGCTAATAATGTCTACTACGCCTAACCCTGCAACGATTACTTATGAACAAATGATGGCACTGTTCCTCGAAACACGGGAACGGATGGAGGAATCCGACCGGAAATGGCGGGAAATGAAGGAGGACATAAAAGAGGTCAATCAGCGGCATGGGAAGTTGAGCGACCGCATTGGTGACCTCATTCAAGCAATGGTTTACGGTGGAATTAAACGGTTGTTTAGGAATTTGGGATATGACTTTGATGTCATCAACCAAAAATACAATTTTGGTAACAAGGAACTTGACATCTACGGCGAGATTGATCTTTTTCTCGAAAACGGTGAACTCGCTCTGCTCGTTGAAGTCAAAACGAATTTGTCCGTGAACGACGTAAAAGAACACCAGGAACGTCTGGAAGATTTTCGCTTGGTTGCCGATGCCAAAAACGACAAACGCCGATTCATTGCCGCCGTGGGTGGCGGAGTGGTACAGAAAAACGTCAGGGATTTCGCCTTGAAACAGGGAATGTTCGTGGTTCAGCAATCCGGCGAAAACGTCGAAATCCTCGCACCCAAAGGCAAGCCGAAGATCTGGTAGGTTGTCGGCGTTACCATCAAAGAGATTTATGAAGTCAAACGAATTGATTACGATTATTTTGACGAGAGTGAATTGTAACGCGAAAACAGAGAAAAACATGGAGTTCCTACCGTCTGATGTCAGCCGCCGACTCCCGCAGTCCGTCGACAAGTTTGTATCGAGACCGTCATTTCGCGATGCTCCATTCCGGCTTTTATTCATCTCCCCCAATAAAAGCCGGAATGAAGCGAAGCGAAATGACGGTAAAATCAGTAAAAATCGTAAACTTGTCGAC
>CAZNVM010000258.1:0-2212 GCA_964576215.1 uncultured Planctomycetaceae bacterium | reverse complement strand
CGTCGACAAGTTTGTATCGAGACCGTCATTTCGCGATGCTCCATTCCGGCTTTTATTCATCTCCCCCAATAAAAGCCGGAATGAAGCGAAGCGAAATGACGGTAAAATCAGTAAAAATCGTAAACTTGTCGACGGACTGGGGTAGAGGGTAGATTCGAAAGCTCTATCCTCTATCCTCTATTACCCTCTGGCGGCACCTGAAAATACTCCGCCCAGGGACTGGTTTCGGCTTTCTGATAAATGCCGAGAAATTGTAGCGGCGTCTTATGAGCGTATTTGAACAGACGGCAAACCGTCCCAAGGATCAGGCGGAAGTCGAACCAGAACGAACCACGCTCAATATATTCCAAATCGAGTGCCAGTTTCCGACGAACGTCGTCGAGATCACGGTCGGCAGGCAAGTTCAGCTGTGCATACCCCGTGATACCGGGAACGACGAGAAGTCTCAGGGAATACCCGTCGATCTTTTTTTCGAGGATTTCGACAAATTCCGGGCGTTCCGGGCGGGGTCCGACCAGCGACATATCGCCTCGCAACACGTTGAAAAGCTGTGGAAACTCGTCCAAGTGTAATTTGCGGAGTATTTTTCCGAGAAACGTTGTACGAGGGTCTTTTTTCGTTGCCCAAACGGCCCCGGTTGCCGTTTCTGCGTCGGCACGCATGGTTCGAATTTTGTACATCGTGAAAAGTTTTCCATTTTTTCCGACCCGAACTTGCGAAAAAATCGCCGGTCCCTTCGAGGTTAGTTTCACCAAAAGCATCAGGAACAGGATGATCGGAATGCCCGGCAACAGCATTAAGACGGCTACGAGGACATCGAAGGCACGTTTGTAAGAATGGTAAGAGGAAGCGGCAACCCTAAACTCCGCCGTGGCAAACGGTCTCGTATCAACCTGGCTGGATTTCGGGGCGAATTCATCCGGCATTTTTCGATTCCCACCATAAAAGAATAAAGAAAACGACTACGGCTTTATTCTAAGCGGGAAAAAATTTTTTTCAAGTCCATTTTTTTTCTTTTCATTTCGGTATCACCAGGTAGACGGAAAAGGAGGTGATTGCGAGCAGGAGAAAAAGTGGAAATTGTTCCCGGTGAACTTTTCGTTTTTCGAGGTGGTATTCACCATGCTGTAGCCCGGTCATGGAATCGGTATAAAACTTTCCGAGATTGAAAATCGCCGTTTGGACTGAAACAAAACTGCCGCCGCTGATTTCCGCGATTTTTTGGAGCGTTTCTGTGTCGGCTTTCGACCAGATTTCGCGTTCCTCGTATTTCTGATAAGTTCGATTACCGTGTTCGTCAAGAAGCGGAATTCTCGCCCCTTCCCGGGCATTTCCCATTGCGACAGAGAAGATTTTCATGTTGCCAGCCGCTGCTTCTTTGGCGGCGTCCAGAGGAAACGACTCGTGGTCTTCGCCGTCGGTAATCAGCAGAATCGCTCCATCCCGATTCGTCTCTTTCGGCATGGTACGAATCGCCAGACGAATCGCGTCGCCCAGAACTGTGCCGCCCCGGGGGGCCGATTCCGTATCGACCTTATCGAGAATTTCCAGAAAAAAGGAAGTATCGACCGTAAGCGGCAGGAGCATTCTTGGTTTCCCGGCGAACACGATCAAGCCGACCCGATCCCCATTGACCTGTCCCAAAAAATCGCGGATTTCCGACTTGGCCCGAGCCAAACGGTTCGGAGGTACATCTTCTGCCAACATGGACCGCGACACGTCCAAAACGACGAAAATGTCCGCTCCGATTCGCTTGATTTCTTCAAAGTCAACACCGAACTGTGGTCTGGCCGCCGCCAAAATCAGTAACACGCAAGTCGCCGTCAATAATACCAGACGGATCACCCTACGAAACGAATTCCTGGGCGGCAAAAGCGATTTGCGTGTTGCCGGACCGATAAAACGCGACAAGAGCCTATTGGTACGGTATCGACCGAGCCAAAGAAAAAACCAAAGCACCGGCGCCGTCCAAAGGAATAGTAATGCCTTGGGGTTGTCGAATATCATGGGGACCCAAAGTGTAAACGGATTGGTTATGAAACGGGCGTCAGGCCCAATTTCCTATTTCCTCTCACTAGCGTCCGATCATAAGTCGAACAATAGCAACTGTTTAGGGTTATAGTAGTTATTAAAAAGTGTAAAATCCTGTGAAAAAAGCGTCAAAAGTGGTGTTTTGATGAATATTGTTACGCTTAATATTTGTAGAATTTCG
>CAZNVM010000257.1:0-1717 GCA_964576215.1 uncultured Planctomycetaceae bacterium | reverse complement strand
CGTCGACAAGTTTGTATCGAGACCGTCATTTCGCGATGCTCCATTCCGGCTTTTATTCATCTCCCCCAATAAAAGCCGGAATGAAGCGAAGCGAAATGACGGTAAAATCAGTAAAAATCGTAAACTTGTCGACGGACTGTTAGTAGCCAAGGGTAATCCGCGATACTGCGCCCTTATTTTCCAATCGGTATGGAAATAAGGGCGCAGTATTGATGGTGCCACCGGTGCTACTAAGGAGCTGTAAAGAAATAACATTGTTATTCGTACCAAACTGAGGGTGAAACAAGACGTAACTCCCAGCATATTTCAAATTCAATATCGTACAATTGTAAAGGTTATTTATTTACAGCTCCTAAGGGCGCAAATCTCGAACGGAACATTCCACTGAACCGTTTGAAAAACACTCGCCCCGCAATTTTTGGCATTTTATTTTTTGACAGTTTCTGAGCACTATTCTTTCGGGTTCACTTCCTGACCCGGCATAACTTTGTTGGCACCGCCGACAATGACTTTTTCGCCGGGGGTCAGGCCGGACGTTATGGCGTACTGGCTAAAAACTTGCGGTCCGAGTTCCACTTCCCGGCGTTCGATTTTATTCCCCTCCACGAGAACGAACACGTAATGGTGAACACCATCCGTCATGACGGCGGCGACATTGACCGCCGGAAACGGCTCCTCGAATTTTTCGGCAAGTCGGACCCTGGCAAATCCGCCGGGGAGAAGTTCGGCCGTATCGTTTTGACAGATCAAATAGACCGCGAGTGTTCCAGAATCGTGGTCCACCTGGTTATCGAAGAAATCGACTTTGAATTCCCCCTGATAGGGAAGCCCATCCGCCCGGAAGATTTCGATGCAGGCGTTTGTTCCTTCCTCGCAGTTGCCTTGGAAAAACCGCATGAAATCCATTTCGCTGAGCATGATTTTGACGGTGATCGGGTCGTATTGAACGATGGACGCCAGAGTGCCGGAGGTTGGAGTGATGTAGTTCCCTTCGCTAAATTGCTTGGCCCCGATCCGACCGGTCAGCGGAGCGTAAATTTTCGTATAGGAAAGGTCGTTTTGAGCCAGGGCAAGTTTCGCTTTGGCTTCCTCTAATTTCGCCTGGTGCAAATCGCGGGTTCGACTTGCTTCGTCCAATCCCCGGTCCGTGACAACCTGCCTGGCCTGGAGCGTCGTTACCCGCTCTAATTCTCTTTGAGCCAAACCGATTTCGGCCTCGATTTGTCGAATGACCGATTCGGCCACTTTGACGTTCATGGCGTAGATCGTATCCTCGATTTCAAAAAGCAGGTCCCCTTTTTTGACGGTCGAACCTTCCCGAAACGCAATTTTTTCGAGAAAACCGGAGATTCGCGGTACAATCGCGACGGTTTCCTTGGCGGTTACGTAACCGACATAACGCTTGGGCTGCGAGGTGGTCAGGGTTCCCACCTCTTCAACCCGCACACTTGGGATACTTTTTTTCTCCGGCCCCTGCGCCAAAGCCCATTTCCACAAACCGGGAACAATCAAAAGCGACGCAATAATACTCCAATAGAAAAGACGACGATTAACAATCATGGGAACACCGGTTGAAATTGAAAAAATTTACCCAAGAATCCAGAGTTTTTTAGCATACCCCTTTTTCCTCCCTTCGGCAAGAGGTTTTTCACAAGACAATTGCATTGGGGGCGAGCAAATTTTATAGGTAAATCAAGTCGGCGAGAATAAAAGCCGG
>CAZNVM010000256.1:0-20265 GCA_964576215.1 uncultured Planctomycetaceae bacterium | reverse complement strand
CGTCGACAAGTTTGTATCGAGACCGTCATTTCGCGATGCTCCATTCCGGCTTTTATTCATCTCCCCCAATAAAAGCCGGAATGAAGCGAAGCGAAATGACGGTAAAATCAGTAAAAATCGTAAACTTGTCGACGGACTGTTTCCTCCGGTAAACCTTGATCTTGACATCCTCAGGGAATCGAATATCATTTTTTCTTGGGTTTTTCCGATTTTTACATGCGATACCTTCAGTAAAAACCAATGTCCGAACCGCAGGAAAAAGAGCGTTCCCTTAATTTTCTCGAACAAATCCTCGAAGAAGATATTCGTACCGGCAAGCACAACGGTCGCGTTGCGACCCGGTTTCCGCCGGAACCGAACGGGTATCTCCATATCGGGCACGCCAAGTCGATCTGCCTGAATTTCGGGCTGGCCCAAAAGTACGGGGGAACGTTTTACCTTCGCTTTGACGACACGAATCCTTCGAAAGAGGAAACGGAGTACGTTGAATCAATCATCGACGACGTGAAATGGATCACCGGCGATTCGCTGGAAGGACGCATTTTCTACGCTTCCGATTACTTCCAGCAAATGTACGACTGGGCGGTTGAGCTGATCCGCAAAGGGAAAGCGTTCGTTTGCGACCTGACCGGCGAGGAAGTTCGAGCGACCCGGGGAACGCCGACCGAGCCGGGCACGCCAAGCCCTTACCGCAACCGAAGCGTCGAGGAAAATCTCGATCTGTTCAAACGGATGCGGCAGGGGGAATTTCCGGACGGTACACGGACTTTGCGTGCAAAAATCGATATGGCGTCGCCGAATTTCAATCTGCGTGATCCGGTCATGTATCGGATCGTTCACGCCGAACACCACCGGACCGGAAACGCCTGGTGCATCTATCCGATGTACGATTGGGCGCATGGGCTGGAAGATTCCATTGAAAAAATCACCCATTCGATTTGCACGTTGGAATTTGAACACCACCGTCCGCTTTACGATTGGTTTCTCGACCAGTTGGACGGAATTTATCGTCCACGGCAATACGAATTTGCCCGACTGGGGCTCAATTTTACCGTGATGAGCAAGCGGAAACTGCTCGAATTGGTCCGGGAAAAACATGTGAGCGGCTGGGACGATCCCCGGATGCCGACGATTGCCGGTTTGCGACGCCGGGGGTACACGCCGGAAGCGATTCGCCAATTCTGCAAAACGATTGGCGTTGCGAAATTCAACAGCACAATCGACGTGGTCCAGTTGGAAAACGCGATTCGGGAAGACTTGAACAAACTCTCGCAACGCCGGATGGGGGTGCTGCATCCGCTCAAAGTCGTGATCGACAACTACCCGGAAGACCAAACGGAAGAACTCGAAGCGATCAACAACCCGGAAAACGAGGCGGACGGAACGCGAAAAGTTCCTTTCTCCAAAACGCTTTACATCGAACAGGACGATTTTCGTGAGGACGCTCCGAAAAAGTATTTCCGGCTTGCTCCCGGCAAGGAGGTCCGGTTGCGGTACGCTTATTACATTACTTGTACCGATTTCAAAAAAGATGCGGACGGCAACGTGATTGAGGTTCACTGTACTTACGACCCGCAAACCAGGGGTGGTTCGTCGCCGGACGGTCGCAAAGTACAGGGGACGATCCACTGGGTTTCCGCTCCTCACGCTCTGGAAGCCGAAGTTCGGGAGTATGACCGCCTGTTTACGAAGCCGAACCCGGACGATCCGTCGGACCCGAACGATTATAAAATGTACTTGAATTCCGAGTCGCTTCGCATTTTGAAGGGTTGCAAGCTGGAACCCTCGCTCCGGGACGCGACACCGGCGGACCGGTTCCAATTCGAGCGGCTCGGCTATTTTTGTCTCGATAAGGATTCCACGCCGGAAAAACCGGTATTCAACCGAACCGCCTCGCTTCGGGATTCCTGGGCAAAAGAAGAAAAAATAAGTAATAAATGAGAAATGAGAAATGAGAAATCGGATGTAAAAAATAGTTTCCGATTTCCGATTTCCGATTTCCGATTTCCTATTTTGAAAGTCATAACCGTTGGAGACGTTGACCGTCCTGAATTTGCCGATGTATTGCACTCGGTTCGGGCTTATCCCGACAGCCGGGCGTTTGTTGATTTGCGTTCACTGGAAACGTGGGTACAAACGACCGCACCGCTTCCGGGGATTGACGTGATTCTCATTTTGCAATCGCACACGCTTGAGCATTCGCCGTCGATTTTGGAGCGGATTCGGCAACGCTACCCGATTACGCCGGTCGTTACGGTGCTCGGCCCCTGGTGCGAAGGGGAATTGCGAACCGGTTGGCCGCTGGCCGCCGTGCATCGAATCTACTGGAACGATTGGACGACGCAAGGAGAACATGAGCTTCGCTCGCTTGCCGAAGGAAAGTTTTCCGTGTTCGGACTTCTGCCGACCTACAAGGACGAAGAAATTTTGCTCGAACAGACGAAACGAAAAGCGGCAACAGACATTTCGGCGGATCGGCACTGTTGGATTTTCACCTGCCGCTCCATCAGCCGACCGGATTTTGAAATGAGCCGAATGCTTCAAATGCGAATGCAGTCGTTCGGCTTTTCAACAAGCGTGGTCGATTGGGACGATTGGGAGCGTGAGCGTCTTGCCGGTCCGGAAAAAATTCTTTGGGCCCCCGGCTTGGTGGACGAACACTCGCTTGGGAAAATCGTTGCGGTTTTGAAGGAACTCCGGGAAAAACTGCCGCAAACGAAAATTCTCCTTTACACGAATGCGCCGCGAATCGACGAAATTCGAGTGTTTCACAAAAACGGGGCGGATTCAGTTTTGTCCCAAATTCCGTCGGACGCTTCTTTCTTTGTCTCTTCTTAAATGTTATACTGGGCGGCAGGTTTTTAAGTTTTTAACGATCTTCCACAATTTACCGCACTGGAACAATGATGAGAAAACACGCCGTATTGATTCTTGTACTTTTCAGTTTCTTAACAGCGTCCACTCTCCCGGCGGCTCAGCAGGCCGGAATGACGTACCGGAGAATTCCCGTTAAGGAGTACCGCGACAAAATGAAAGCCGGATGGATCGGCCAAATTGCCGGAGTCTGCTGGGGTGCTCCCACCGAGTTCAAGTATCGGGAACAGATCGTTCCCGAAGACAAAATGCCGCAGTGGAAGCCGGAAATGATTAACGAAGCGTTCGGTCAGGACGATCTTTACGTCGAAATGACGTTCCTGCGGACAATGGAGGAACACGGACTCGATTGTTCGCTCCGTCAGGCGGGAATCGATTTTGCGAACAGCGAATACCCGCTTTGGCACGCAAACGTGGAGGGCCGCCGGAATCTTCGCTCCGGGATCGCGCCGCCGGATTCTTCGCATCCGCAATTCAGCAAATGTGCGGACGATATTGATTACCAGATCGAAGCCGATTACTCCGGTTTGATCGCGCCCGGTCTGCCGAACGTTGCAGTTGAACTCGGCAACAAGTTCGGACGGCTGATGAACTACGGCGACGGTGTTTACGCCGGAATGTTCGTCGGCGCAATGTACAGCGAAGCGTTCTTCGAAACCGACGTCGTCAAGATTATCGAAACCGCTCTGAAGGCGATTCCTGCCGACAGCCAATACGCCGAAATGGTCCGCGACGTACTCGGTTGGTACAAGGAAAACCCGGACGATTGGATCAAAACCTGGGAAAAAATCGAGGCGAAGTACCAAAAGAACCCGGAATACCGCAGATTCTCCTGCGACCCGGGAGCGTTCAATATTGATGCGAAAATCAACGGCGCGTACATTTTGGTCGGTCTGCTTTACGGCAAAGGGGACTTGGACAAAACGATCACCATTTCGATCCGCTGCGGACAGGATTCCGACTGCAATCCGGCCAACGCGGGTGGAGTTCTTTTCACGACGCTCGGTTTTTCGAACCTTCCGGCAAGGTTTAGTGAAAAACTGGACGAAACGAAAATCTTCTCGCACACGGCGTACAATTTCCCGGCCTTGATCGACGTTTGCGAAAAACTTGCCCGGCAGGCGATTGAAAAAGAGGGCGGATTCGTCGAAAAGAACGCCCAGGGTGAAGAAGTGTTCGTGATACCGGTCAAAGAGGTCAAACTTGGCCCGACGATGAAATCCTGGGAACCCGGCCCGATTGCCGGTTCGGAATTTACCGAAGAGGAACAAAAACAGATCAAATTCAAAGAATTTCGAACCATGGAGGAAGCAGTGTCCCATCTTTTCCCTGGCTGGACGATCACCGATTGCGGCCCGGACATGCACCCGGGAATCGTTGACATTTACGGACGAAAGAACGTGTTGCTGACCCACCCGAAAGAGCGGGGCGTTCCTTGCGTTTTGAGCCGCGAATTCGAGGTTCCGAAGCAGGGGGCTTGCGAATTGCATCTTGTTGTAACCCATCACAATCAGGGGGACTGGGATCTGATCGTCAAGGTCGACGGCAGGGAAATTCTCAATCGGCCCATCGGAAAAGAGCACGATAAGCCGGGCAGCCGCTGGACGAATATCAACGTCGACTTGGCCCCCTACGCCGGAAAAACGATCAAGTTGGAACTGCTCAACCAACCATCCGGCTGGTCGTTCGAGGGAGGATATTGGGAAAAAATCGATCTCCGAAAAGCGATGCCGTAAACGGCGATTCCACATCCCAAATTGACCATACAAAGAACCACACCCAATCAGAGCCGCGTACGGAGTAAGCGGTTTTCACGTTGCCACCAGGAGCACCGCTTACTGCGTGCGCGGCTCTGATTGTGCGCGGCTCTGATTGGGTTTACTTTTTTCACTTTTCCTCACAATTTTACGATTACGCTTCTTTAGGGGTTGCATTTTGTCAATAATTTCCCTATAATTTGGTATGGTCTATTGGTCTGCCCCCTAATTTCCCCATTTTCCCCCAACTCCCATGACTTTCTTCCAGAAATTATTCGGCGATTTTCGTGAAAACAAGCAAAAAAGCAACGCCCCGCGAACCCGCCAGTTGCATCTCGAACCGCTCGAAAGCCGTGAATTCCTTTCGGTGAATCCGCTGAGTGCCGGGGATTACAACTCCGGAATCGCGGTGGCGCAAAGCAACCTGTCTCAAGTGGCGAGCGCGCCAAGCACGGTTTCACAAAACCCGGCCAAAAACATCATCCTCATGATCGGCGACGGCATGGGATTCAACACCGCCCAGCTCGGAATGTTGGGAAATCCCGAAGTGGCCTCTCTGTTCAATAACATGTTTCCGGTCTCTCTCGGCGTGACGACTTATGCTGCCGCCGACACCGGCTACAACTTGGCTACGGCCCAGAATTTCGGTTATGACCCGGCTCGCTATTGGAGCGGTACCCCTGCCAATCGCCGGGAAACAGCAGGAGGTGGTACGCGAACAACCGACTCCGAGCAGGCGATTACGGCAATCGTCACCGGAAAAAAAATATCGGGAGGTGGAGTCAGCTACGAAAGCCGGTATGCCCCTGTTGGACCGCTGACAAACATCGCCGACATTGCGAGAAACGATTTTGGCATGATGACCGGAGCGGTTACGACCGTACCGGCGTCTCATGCCACACCGGCAGGAGTCGGAGCTCATCAATCCAATCGTGACCTTTATAAGCCGCTTTTTGCGGAAATGATCAGAAATCTGGATGTTGTCTTCGGAGGTGGAGATCCCACCGCCCCGCCCGATGGTGTTACTACGTACTTCGTCGATTCCGCCACAGGCCCTGTATGGACCAGCCTGGTCAATGGAACTCCGATTAGCGGTACTACTTATGAATTGCTCCGAACGAAAGCGGATTTCCAAGCTTATGCCAACGGCACCAAAGACTGGGCGGACAGCACAAAAGACAAAATGGTCGGTGTTTTTAACTCCGTTGACTCCAGGTATGACACACTTCGGGTGTTCGGACAATCGGCGTATGATGCGTTACCGAATTTAACGGACATGTCGCTTGCGGCACTGAACATTCTCAACACTTCAAACGACGGCTTCTTCGTGATGCTCGAAGGGGGCGGAATCGACTGGGCGGCGCACGCTCATGTAAGTAATGGAGTTGACAGACCGGATCTCCTGCTCAACGAGGTGGATGATTACATGAATGCCGTTTTGGCGGTCTACCAGTGGATCACGGACAACGATATGTGGGAGGATACACTCTTGATCGTAACCGCCGACCATGAAACCGGCGACATTTGGAGTGCGAGTGGAGTTCTCGGGGTACCCACCAGGAACAATGTTGCCGGTACGTTCGGCAATCACACGAACGCACTGGTTCCGATGTGGGCGGCAGGTGCCGGATCGGACCTCTTTGCGGACTACGTTTACGGCAAGGACCGTACAGCGGCGGGCAAGTGGAATGTCGTCGCCGGGTTCAACGATTGGGACGGGTCCTACATCGACAACACGGATATCTTCAAGGTCATGGTTGCCGCCTTGAATCGCGAGGCACCGATCCCGACGCCGTCGCTGGACATCACCGGCAACGGCACCTTCGACACCCGCGACGTGAATTTGTTGTTACGTTACATCTTCCACTACAGCGATGGGGCTTTGACGCATTTGCTGACGACGCAATCGGCGGCGGAAGTAAAAGCGTATCTCGACGAAAACATTATGCTCTTCGACATCGATGGCGATGGGGAAGTCAACGCCGCAGACGCGAATTTACTGTTACGTTATCTCTTCAACTACCGCGGCGACGGTTTAACCCAAACGCTCGTCGGGAATAATTCGACGCGAGTTACTTCCGAAGCGATTGTGGCGTACATCGAAAGCGTTCTGCCGGGAAAGACCGTTTCCGCCGCTCCGGTTATTGCGATGAGTCCCATCATGGCGGCACCGATTTACGAAGTTTCCGGCCCGACGGACGGCGAACTGTACGAAAAATCGCTTTCGTACTGGGAATTTTCGGCGGACACCGCTTCCTCCGGCCCGATCCGGGACTGGGTGGTAAGCTGGGGCGACGGCTCGGAAGACACGCAAATCCTCGGTGGTCCGCGAAGCCGGATTTCCGTTGCGCATTTCTTCCGCGAACCGGGAACGTACACGATCACCGCCTCGACGACCGACTTTTTCGGTATCTCCATGACGGCGACCATCGGTACCTACACGGTCCAGGCAAGAGTGGAGACCGAGCAGGAATTTGCGTTGCAGGAACAGTCACCGGCGGTTTTCTCCACGGTTGTCCTGCCCGAAGCGGGCAAAAGCCGGATTGAGTTCACCGACGAGAGTGCCTCGGAAACGATGCGTCTGCGGCAAATGCTCGACCTCGACCAGTCCGGGAATTTCGGACTGAAATCCGGCCGTGTCGCGGACATGGTCTTTGCGGAAGACGAGTTGTTCGACGACGAATGGTTCGATTTCTCCGAAGAGAGAAGCGACTTTTGGAGTGAGGTGTTCGAGGACGAACTGCTTGCGTTTTGACTTGTGTGAAAAGTGAAAAAACTATTTACTCTCCTTATCTCGCTTGGCGTGGTCGGGGCGGCGTTCTATTATGCAACGCATCGAACGACAGGCGGGACCGTCATGTTGCTCCGAACGGTGTCACTCCAGCGCGGCGATCTCCTCTCAACCGTTAACGCCACCGGAACACTGGAACCGGAAGAAGTCGTCAACGTCGGGGCCCAGGTCGCCGGGCTGATCGTCAAGTTCGGCGAAGACCCGAATTCGCCGTCGAAACACGTCGATTATTGCAGTGTTGTCGAACAAGACACCGTGTTGGCCTGGATTGATCCGACGTTTCACGAAGCGGCTCTCGAACAAGCCGAGGCAACGCTCCAAAGTTCCGAGGCGAATCTCCAGCAACTCGAAGCCAGACTCCGGCGGGCGGAAAACGAATGGAAGCGAATGGAAGCTCTGCGACCGAGCAACACGATTTCCGAATCGGAGTACGATTCCGCCAAGGTGGAATACGAGGTCGCCAGGGCCAATCTCGAAGTCGGCAAAGCGGCCATCCGTCAAAATAAAGCGATGGTCAACACGGCCCGGATCAATCTTGGTTATTGTACCATCAAGTCGCCGGTTCGCGGAACGATCATCGAACGCCGCGTCAACATCGGCCAGACCGTCGTCGCCAGTTTGAACGCACCGAGCCTGTTCCTCATTGCAAAGGACTTGAGCAGAATGGAGGTTTGGACCTCGGTGAACGAAGCGGACATCGGCCGGATCAGGTTGAACATGCCGGCGTGGTTCACTGTGGACGCACACGACGGCGAAATCTTTCGTGGTGTCGTAACGCAAATCCGAATGAACGCGCAGATGACGCAAAATGTCGTAACGTATACCGTTGTGGTAACGACGGACAATTCGAGCGGTCTGCTCTTGCCATACCTGACGGCGAATGTCCATTTCGAAGTGGAAAAGCGACCACAAGTTCTGCTTGTTCCGAATGTCGCGCTGCGTTGGTTGCCGGATGTTTCGCAACTTGACCCCTCGGTGAACAAAGCGGTTCTCGACGAGAGTCCTGCCCGGGAAGAGGGCAAGGGCCGAATCTGGATTGAGGCCGGTGGTCGGGTCAAGCCGCTTGAGGTCCTCGTCGGCGCAAGCGATGGTACTGTAACGGAAATCAGCGGCGACGCTTTGCAGGAAGGGCTGTCGGTCGTCGTCGGCGAAGACGACGGTACCGCCGACAAGAAAGAAGAGGAAACCAGCAATCCGTTTTTGCCAAAATTTCCGAAGAGACCGCCGAGATAAACCATAACCACATCGTTTTTTCAATGGACCTGATCCGTCTCGAAAATATTTGCAAGACGTATCACCTCGGCGAAGTCGACGTGCCGGTGTTGCGTGGGGTGTCGCTGACGATTCGGCGTGGTGAAATGGTTGCTCTCATGGGCGCGTCGGGGTCCGGGAAAAGTACGCTCATGAACATTTTGGGCTGCCTGGACCGGCCAAGCTCCGGCGAATACTGGTTCGACGGGCGTGCAATGAGCAAGCTCTCGCCAAACGAACGGGCTTTGGTTCGCACCGAAAAGATCGGATTTGTGTTCCAGAATTTCAATCTGCTGGCACGGACGACGGCGGTTCAAAACGTGATGATGCCGCTTGATTATGCGCTGCGTCGGCCTTCCGAAACCGTCGCTCGTCGGGAAGCTCTTGGCCTATTGAACCTTGTCGGACTTGGCGACCGTGTCGATCACACGCCGTCTCAGATGTCCGGCGGGCAACAACAGCGGGTCGCCATCAGCCGGGCACTCGTCAACAAACCGGATTTGCTCCTGGCCGATGAACCGACGGGGAATCTTGACTCGACGACAAGCGTTGAAATTTTGAAAATGTTTCAAAAATTGAACGAGGAAGGAATTTCCGTACTTCTTGTAACGCATGACCCCGACGTTGCCCAATATGCGCACCGTACCATTCGCATCGTCGATGGGATGATCGCGGACGAGAAGGTCGCTGCCGACGTCCCGACAGCAAGAGGTGCCGTTGATGTTGCGTCATGCCCATTGGTACCCCATACGGACGAGACATCCTCGCTCCCGGGTCAATTATCGTGGTGTCCATTTTTGGCGTCGTTCCTTCCGGTAACGTTCCGGACGGCACTGCGGGCGTTGCGGCGGAACAAGATGCGGTCCACGCTGTCCACGCTTGGCGTCATCATCGCGGTTGCGGCGGTGATCGCCATGACGGAAATCGGCCAGGGCTCCAAAGAGATGCTACGGAAAACCATCGCCGGCATGGGTGCGAACACGATCATGATCTTTTCCGGCGCAACGAATACAGGCGGCGTCAATCGGGGCGTCGGTTCCTCCATGACGCTGACGCCGGACGACGCCGAATCCATCCTGCGTCAGTGCCCCGCCGTCCAAAACGTTGCGCCGATGGTCCGTGCCCGGTCGCAAATCGTTTACGGTAACAAAAATTGGATTCCCGACAACATCTACGGGACGACGCCGGAGTATCTCGATGTCGGCGAATGGAAACTGGCCGCAGGCGAAATGTTCACTGACCGCGACGTGCGCAACAGCAATAAAGTCTGCGTCGTCGGCAACACGATCAAGCGGGACGTGTTTTCCGGCAATTCGCCGGTCGGCAAGGACATCCGGATCAACAACGTGTCGTTCCGTGTCGTCGGCGTACTGGACCGCAAGGGAGCGAACATGATGGGCATGGACCAGGACAATCTCGTTCTGGCACCGTGGACTACGGTGAAGTACCGGGTCAGTGGTACCACGCTAACGAACACGAACCAGAGTGTTAGCGCAAGCGGCGAGTCCTCGGCGACGGCGGAAACGGTCAACTCGCTCAGTGCGCTTTATCCCGGCGCGACGTCGCGGTATCTGACCCGAACGGCAACGCAGCAAAGCGATACGCCGCAACCGGTCCGGTTCACGAACGTCGATAATATCGTCGCCAAGGCCGTGAGTGAAACGAAGGTCGAGAAAGCCGTTGCGCAAATTACGGAACTGTTGCGGAACCGGCATCGGATCAAGGAGGGGGACGAAGAGGATTTCCAGATTCGAACGATGGCCGAGCTGACGAAAGTGTTAGGCTCGACGACACAACTGATGAGTAGCTTGCTGTTGGTCGTTGCGCTGATTTCGCTGGTTGTCGGCGGCGTCGGGATCATGAATATCATGCTCGTTTCCGTGACGGAGCGGACGCGGGAGATCGGCCTCCGCATGGCAGTTGGTGCCAGGGGCTTTCATATATTGCGACAATTTTTAGTCGAAGCCGTCGTATTGTGCGTGGCTGGCGGCATGATCGGCATTTTGCTGGGACGTGGCGTATCACTTCTGGTCCGTATGCTCGCCAAATGGCCGGTTCAGGCGTCTTGGGAGATGATCTTCGCCGCCGTCGCAGTCTCCGTCGGCGTCGGCGTGATTTTTGGATTCTATCCCGCTTGGAAAGCGTCCCGCCTCGACCCGATCGAGGCTTTACGATATGAGTAGAGGATGAACATTTAGCCGCCGTGCCCTGTACGGTGTATCGCGTTCATACACGTTACAGGGTGACGCGGCTCATCTGATTTAGTGCATTTCCCGTCCGCCGGTGATATTGATCGCCTGGCCGGTCATGTAAGCGGCACGGTCGCTGGCCAGGAAGCAAGTCACGTTGACAACATCTTCGATCCGGGCCAACCGACCCATCGGTACTTTTGAGGTGAAAATCTTGACAATTTCCTCTCGCGGCATTTTCATGTTGTTAATGTAATCCGCCGACACGTTGTCCCAAACGCCGGTCGCGTCGGTAATGCCCGGGCAAACGCAGTTGACCCGAATGTTGTTCTTGGCGACCTCATAAGCCAACGCCTGCGTCAGAGTGATAATCGCCCCCTTGGCGGCACTGTAAGCACTCATCAGAGCGGAACCGGTTTTTCCGGACTTGCTGGAAAAATTCACGATGGAACCGTGCCCTTGCGATTTCATAATCGGCATCACTTCCTTGATGAACAGGAAGGTTCCTTTGCAATTGACGGCGAAAACGAAATCCCAGGTTTCCTCGGAAATCTCTTCGACGACGCTCCCTTTTCCGGTGGTACCGGCGACGTTGATGAGCACATCGATATTTTGGCCGAACGCTTGTTGGCACTTCTGAACGACGGCGGCAACCTGGACCGCTTTGGTGCAATCGGCGGCCAACGCCTTGCAGTTTGCCCCGAGTTCCGAGGCGACGGCGTCCAGTTTCGCCTGATCCAGGTCGGTGATAAAGACGCGACCTCCTTCGTCCACGATTCGCCGGGCAATTTCCTTGCCGATGGTTCCTGACGCTCCGGTAACTAACGCGGTTTTATTCGAAAATTCCATAGGTGAGATGTGCAAAAAAGTGAAAGGAAACGCAACTTCATCCGGTTCGGTTGTAAACAAATTGACGGTGAAATCAAGATCAATGGACGCACGCAAATTTTTCGGGAATCCTTTACCGGGGGGGCGATGATAATGGACGTCTTTTGCGAAAAAGCGTACCATGCTCCATTCCCTTTAAAAAAATAGAGGTCCGGGCAACATCTTTCGACATTGCCACGGACCATTCCCCCCCTGGGATATGAAATGAATCTTCTAAAACCTGGCAGGCTCAGGGCATAAACCCTGTATTTTCTGGTTCTATCTCGTCGGTACTCCCCTTATCGGCAACCTCGCCGAAAAACCTTGCGGGAATTTTTTCTGTTTTTGAAATTTCTTGAAAACAGGCAATTTCCTCTGGATTTAAAACAGTCGTTTTCTTATGATCCGCTTTTGTCAGGGCGTAGAAAAAGCGCACTGTGTCGGTAAAAACCACGAAATCCCTCCCCTCAATGCGAATATTCTCTGCAATCGTTAAATCCCCCCTGCTTTGGGGGGTACTTGTTACCACAATTTTTTACACGTTCTTGCACAACGGGACGATCCAAAGCGAGCTGCTCGTTCGGTATCTCGCCATGCACCCGATTGAGTACACCGAAACCGGGATGTTTTTTATCGGAATGTGCGCCCTCGGACTTAAAGCGTTTGATCTGCTCCACCAACGCAATGCCGTCCTGGCAGGACCGATCCTGCCGCCGATCAGGGAACGCCGGGTCGATACGCGAAGTTGTGAAGCGTATTTGAAGCAAGTGGAACTGTTTCTCAGGAAAAACGGCCCCGCCTGCTACCCGAACCGCTTGTTCAAAGCCTTAAAATATGTCCGGCAATGCGAATCGGCGGAACAACTCGATTCGGAGTTGAAATACCTTGCCGAAGAGGATTCCATCAATGCGGAAGCGGATTACGGATTCGTGCAACTGATCATCTGGGCAATCCCGATTCTCGGCTTTTTGGGAACCGTCGTCGGAATCGCCGTCGCAATGGGAGAGTTGGACCCGGAACAATTGGAAAGCTCGCTCCCGCTTGTGATGGGTGGTCTGACCGTTGCGTTCGACACGACGGCAATCGCGCTCACGTTCAGTATCATCCTCTTTTTCACGAAATACTCGATTGCCAAGCAGGAAAACGCGATTCTGGCGACGATTGATCAAATGATGAACGATGAACTCCGGGGCCGGTTTGAACTCCTCGGAGCCGCCGCAGACAACACGGAAATCATCGCCGTCCGAAAAATGCTTGAGTCGGTCGTCGATTCTCTCGAATCGCTCATCAAATCGCAGTCGACGATCTGGGAACAGGTGATGACCTCGGCCAACGAAAAATACGCAAAGCTCGCCGCCGAAAGTGCGGCCCACACGAAATCGGTGCTTGTTTCGGCACTTAAGGAAAACGTCCAGCACCATGCCGTCGCTTTGGCACAAACGGAAGAGCAACTTTTACGTCACACGGGAGGAGCGGTTCATGCGATGAACGAATCGGTGAAGCAAAACGTCCATTTGGTCGGCTCGCTTCAGGACGCAATGGTCCGGCAAACGGACGTGTTCCGATCCGTGATTGACGCAACGGGCCAAATTGCGAAACTGGAGGACAAGCTCAACCAAAACCTTGCCGCGTTGTCAGGGAGCCGTCATTTCGAAGAAACCGTCAACAGCCTGGCCGCCGTGATTCATTTGCTCAACTCGAAACTCACGACCATCGGCGGTGAACCGCAGCTCATCCAACTCCCGCGAAGCACAACCAAAGGAAAAGGGCACGTTGCGTGAGAAAAGTGACTCAATTTAAGGAAATCGGAAATCGGTGATAAGTGATAAGTGATAAACTTCCTCCGATTCCCGATTCCCGATTCCCTCCACTGTCTGTATGTACAAATTATTACTCAGTTGGCGATACTTATTGACACGTTACATCGCTTTGGCTTCGGTTGTCAGCATGATGCTCGGAGTTGCGACGATGATTATCGTCAACGCCGTCATGCTTGGATTCACCAGTGAAATGCAGAAGCGTATCCAGGGAATGACGTCCGACATTGTTTTTGACGCGGTAACCCTGGACGCGATTCCCGATCCGGACGCTCACATCAAAAAAATCCGGCAAATCGCCGGAAATCAAATCGAAGGAATCTCGCCGACCGTCATCACGTTTGCATTGCTCAGCTACCGTGTCGGAGACGAATATCGAACGCAACAGGTCCAGCTCGTCGGGATCGACTGCAACACGCAAGGTTCCGTCAGCGATATGCAAAAATACCTGCAACATCCGGAAAACCGGGAACGTTTGAGTTTTCTGCTCAAAAACAACGGATATGACCGCATTAGTGCGCAAAAATCAAGTCTGCCCTGTCTCCGCGAAGAATTGGGAGACGCCGGTTGGGATTACCGACGAACGACATTCGCTCAAATCGACCGGATTCGCAAGCAAAACGACGAGTTTCGCCGCCAAAAAGAAGCCGCCGAAAAAAAAGAACGGGAAGCACTGGAAAGACAATTGCAAAATTCGGCAATCGCTCCCATCGAAATACCGCAGTTTGTGGAATTCGACGATTTTTCAGATTTTGACGGACCAAAACAGACTGACACCCATTCCGACCTCGAATTGTCGGAGGAAAACCCGTTTGATCTTGAGGAAACGAATCGGCTTGAGACTTTTGATCCCGCTCAAAAACAGCACACCGGGCTCATTCTCGGCATGGGCTTGACCAGTTTTCCGCTGGGGGAAACCGTTGATGAAAAGACCGGCAAACGATTTATGGAAGCCCGACTTTTGGTCCGGCCCGGCGATGATGTAACGCTCATGTTTCCGACGGCTGGACGCAGTCCAAAGGTGCAGCAAGACGTGTTTACGGTTGTCGATATTATGGAAACGAAAATGAGCGATCAGGATGATCAGCTTGTTTTCGTACCGATTGAGCATTTGCAGAGATTACGGGGCATGATCGACCCGGCAACCGGCATGAAATCGGCGACGCAGATTTTGATTAAGGCAAAACCGGGGGTGAATATCGACGACCTCAAGCGGACAATTCAAAAGGAATTTGCGAACAAATATTCGATCATTTATCGGGTTCAAACGTGGAAGGACATTCATGCCCCGATCATTTCGGCGGTGTATACGGAGGTGACGATGCTGAATGTTTTGTTGTTTTTGATTGTTGCCGTCGCGGGTTTCGGCATTTTGGCGATTTTTTTCATGATCGTCGTCGAAAAGACGAAGGATATCGGGATATTAAAATCGTTGGGAGCGAGCGGCGGCGGAATTATGCAGATTTTTTTGGTTTACAGTCTATCACTCGGTTTGGTCGGTTCCGGGATCGGAATCGTGCTGGGATTGTTGTTTGTCGCTTATATTAAGGAAATCGCGGAAGTATTGAGCTGGTTCATGGGGCACAGCGTTTTTGATCCACGAATTTACTCGTTTTCGGAGATTCCGACGGTGGTGGAACCGGCGACGGTTTTTTGGATCGTGTTTGGTGCGATTTTCATTGCGATTTGTGCCGGTGTTTTACCGGCTCTCCGTGCTGCCCGGCTCAAACCGGTCGAGGCACTGCGGAAATAACCAGTCCGTCGACACTTTCTTCGACAAACAGTGCCGCAATCGTGATTGCGCGAGCGATTCAAAGAGCCGCAAGTGTAGGCGGTACTCCGCCGAAACTTGCGGGTTTTATGCGTGTTCGTTGTTACCCGGAAGTTTCGCTACGCTACACTTCCGGCTCTTTTTGTTTTCGCGCAATCTCACGATTGCGGCTCTGTTTGTCGGGAACTTGTCGACGGTCTGCGTCCTGTACGACGAAGTTGAATTCCTGGGATTGTTTTTTTTCATCGGCTACATACAATAGGGCGGAAACGTTATCATTTCAAGGAGCGCAAAAATATGTCTTTAACGACCTTACCTTCTTCCCCTATTTTGGCAATCGGCGAACAGGACTTTAGCCTGTTTCCGATTTCGTCCGAATTGACCGTTTCGCAAGCGGCCAAAATGATTGATGTACCGGAGGGTTATATTGATGAGCTACTCAAAGCCGGTTTTGTTACGTTCCGATTGAAAAACGGCGAACGTTTGGTTCAACGAGACAGTTTGCTTGAACACGAATCGGAGTATCAAAGGGGGCTTAAAGGCTTGGCCGAGATCACCCGGATGTCACAGGAAATGGGATTATATGATTGATGCTGTCTATGATGCCTGTGTCCTCTATTCAGGTTCCCTGCGGGATATTCTGCTACATCTTGCAAAAGTGAAACTTGTTCATCCACACTGGTCGAATGAGATTCACGAAGAGTGGATTCACAGCCTGTTGCGCAATCGTCCCGATTTAAGTCAAGAATCGCTCCAGCTTACCCGGCGTCGGATGGATGCGGAGTTCAAAAACAGTCTGACCCAAAGTTACGAATCCTATCTTCCGAAACTCACGTTACCTGATTTAAACGACAATCATGTCCTTGCCGTTGCCATTCAAAAGAAAGCGAAATATATCGTTACGTTTAATTTAAAGGACTTCCCGAAAAAAATTTTACAATCGTATGGAATTGAAGCCATATCACCGGATGAATTCGTTTTTCAATTGATTCAGGAATCACCGTACTTTGCTCTACGAGCAGTAAAGAACCATCGTTTAAGCCTCATCCGGCCTCCCAAAACGGTTGATGAATACCTCGCAACGTTGGAAAAACAAGGACTTTCCAAGACAGTCGCATTCCTTCGGGAGCATAAAACGGACATCTGAATCTTGTCACAATCAGACTCTCTCTTTTTCGTACAATCCCTAAAAACCACGCATGGAAAACCAGGAAAAAAAAGCACCGGAGCAAACGCCAGACGGTAAAGAACCTCAGGACGAATTCCGCCCTCCCAAGCCGCCCAAGCCGCCGATCTCCGATGGGAACGGGGCGTTTTGGCTGATTATGGTGTCGGCCGTTGCGCTGGTGTTCCTGTTGAGTTCCCACATGCAAAAAACCCGGACCGAAATCCCTATCGGGAAACTGTTCGAGTTGATCGACCAAGGAGCACCGGAGCAGAACCCGAAAGCGGAAATCCTTCTCATCGAAGGACCAAAATCAACTCAACTTCAGGTCCGGTACACAAACCTCGATAATCTCGTCGTCAGCTCTTACGAAATCAAGGGGACCGTAACACGCGAGGTCGTTTATCCCCCGGACAAAGCGTCGGAAGCGGTTCCAAATACCCCCTTTTCCTCCGGGCGGCAGGGATTCAATAACGACAATAATTCGCTTCAGGAACGGTTGGAGAAAAACGGATTCCGTAATTATCGTGCGGAAAGTTCGCCCGGCTTTTTGACGATTTACGGGCCGATGCTCTTGATGCTTGCGATCACGATTCCGATGATGATCTACGTTTTCCGCAAGATCGGCGGTTCGGGGGCGGTGGCGTTCGGGCGTTCACGTGGCCGCCAAGTCGATCAGGAAGACATTGACGTGACCTTCAACGACGTCGCCGGAGTGGACGAAGCGGTTGAGGAACTCAAGGAAATCGTCGAATTCTTGAAAACCCCGGAAAAATTTCAGGTACTCGGCGGTCGAATTCCGCGTGGTGTTCTCCTGGTCGGTCCGCCGGGTACCGGGAAAACCATTTTGGCCAAAGCGGTCGCCGGAGAAGCCAATGTCCCGTTTTTCACGCTGAGCGGTTCTGATTTCGTCGAGCTTTACGTCGGTGTCGGTGCGGCAAGGGTTCGTGATCTGTTTGCTCAAGCGGATCGGCGAAGTCCGTGTATCATTTTCATCGACGAGTTGGACGCCATTGGCAAAACCCGTGGCCGTCGGGACGGAGCCGATTACGAACGGGAACAGACGCTCAATGCGCTGTTGGTGGAGATGGACGGTTTCGGCACCAATGCGGGAACGATTGTGATGGCGGCAACGAACCGTCCGGAAACGCTTGACCCGGCACTACTGCGGCCTGGCCGGTTTGACCGGCAGGTGCTTGTCGACCGTCCGGATATTCAGGGCCGTGAGGAGATTCTTCGTGTCCACACCAAAAAGGTGAAAATGGACCCGGCGATTGACCTGAAGGAAATCGCATCGATCACCTCCGGGTTCGTCGGGGCGGACCTTGCGGCGTTGGTAAACGAGGCCGCTTTGCTGGCTGCCCGAACCGGAAAGAAAATGGTAACGATGGAAGAATTTTCCGAAGGGGTGGAACGAATCACGGCGGGTCTGCAAAAACGTCGCCGTGTGATTTTGCCCGAGGAAAAAAGGCGAATCGCCTACCACGAAAGCGGACATGCGCTTGTTGCGAACCTGATCCCGGGAACGGACCCGGTGCACAAAGTTTCGATTATTCCACGGGGAATCGCCGCTTTGGGCTACACCTTGCAACGACCGGAGGACGACCGGTATCTGATGACGCGAGCGGAGCTGGAAAGCCGCATCCAGGTTTTGATGGGGGGAACGATTGCGGAAGAACTGGTTTTCGTCGATTTTTCAACGGGAGCGCAAAACGATCTGGAGCGTGCGACGGAGATTGCGCGAAGCATGGTGATGGATTTCGGCATGAGCCGTTTGGGACGGATCAATTACCGTGAAAATCCCCGGAGCAGCTTTTTAGGGGACGTCGGCTTCATCGGCGGTCGCTTGCACAGCGAAAAAACAGCTTGGGAAATCGACCAGGAGATTCGCCAAATTTTGGAGACGCTTTACGAAAAGACCAAGGAGCTGCTTGAAAGCAAGCGGGACGTTTTGGACAAAATTTCGGAACGTTTATTGGAAAAAGAGGTTTTGGACACGGAAGAATTGGCGGCAATCATAAACGTTCCCTAACCCCCTGCAAAATTCACCTCCACTTTCTACTATTTTCCAACAACTTCCGGCACGCGGGCCGGCTGAAAGACCTGTTGAACCGGTTCATATGTTTGATACCGATAAACCATTTGGTAAGCGTCTTCGTTGGTTCCTTCGTAAAAACCGTGGAGAATATCAACGGCCAGAAAGTCAAGGGACCGGAGAAAAAGCTGGGCCGGTAAATTCGTTTCGCGGACCTCCAGTAAAATTCGGCTCCGGCGTTGATTCCCGAGTTTGGCGATCAGTTTGGTGACCAATTGTGTTCCAACTCCTTTACGCCGGAATCTTGAAAGCGTTGCGACGTTCAACAGATGAATTTTGCTTTTCTGAAGCTCGTAGATCATAAACCCGACGACCCGTCCCTGGTACTCGGCGACCATGCCGATACAGTTCCGTTGCTGTAAACAACGCATAAAATCGTCGTCGTCCCACGCAAATTCAAAACATTCGTTCTCGATTTCCAGAACCTCTTTCATGTCACGCCGCAACATCCAACGGATATTGACTTTGATTTTGTCCTTGTTTTCAAGCGTCATATCCGTACAAAACGAACTATTCATTATGGATTCCACTCCTTGGATGACTTAAGCAATCAAACGAACACGAGGGATCACGGGAACACCCCTGCCTCAATTCGCGGTAGAGTAGCAGATTTTTCAATTTTCTCAAAGAGCAAAATTGAAATTTTTTGGGAAAAACCCAGGAGGATTGCAAAGTCGCTTTTTTCCTGGGAACGCAGGCTTCCAGCCTGCCAGTGAGTTCGTCGGCATCCTACCTGCGCAGGGCGAATACTCCATTCCGCAACCTTCGCGCAGGCTGGAAGCCTGCGTTCCCAGGGACTTTGCAATCCTCCTGGGGAAAAACCCTTTTACGAAGTTGCAAGGAACAATAACGGGGAGTTCATTGGTTAGCCGTTATCGGGCTTGGCGGAGCGGCGAGAACGACCTGAGCTGGGCGAACCACTCTGTCGTGCAACCGAAAACCGACGGTCGTTTGCCCAATCACGGTGTTCGGCGGATAATCCGCATTGGGAAGTTGAGCAATCGACTCCTGAAAATACGGATCGAACGGCTGATGAAGCGGTTCCAGGGGAACGCAATCGTATTTGCCGAACACTTGGAGCAATTGGTCGTACACGAGCCGGACGCCCTCGGTAAGGGTTTCCACACTTTGCGTTTTTTCCACGGCGTCCAACGCCCGACCGAGATTATCCCAAACCGGGAGTAGGTCGCGCATCAAATCGAGGGACGCATATTTGCGTTCCTCTTCCATTTGGCGGTGAATTCGGGCACGGTAGTTTTCCAATTCCGCTCTTGCCCGTAAAACGCGGTCTTTCGTTTCTTCCAATTCCTTTCGGACCTGTTCCAACTCGGATTCTTCGTCGGCAAAGAGTTCGGAAGTCGGATCGTCTGGAAAATCAGTGTGATCGTGCATTGTCTTTCATAAAAAGAGGTGAAACGCCCAAATTATAACGACACGATTCCCAATTTCAAGGGCCGAAGGTTAGTCACCAGGAGGATTGCAAAGTCGCTTTTTTCCTGGGAACGCAGGCTTCCAGCCTGCCAGTGAGTTCGTAGGCATCCTACCTGCGCCAGTCCGTCGACAAGTTTACGATTTTTACTGATTTTACCGTCATTTCGCTTCGCTTCATTCCGGCTTTTATTGGGGGAGATGAATAAAAGCCGGAATGGAGCATCGCGAAATGACGGTCTCGATACAAACTTGTCGAC
>CAZNVM010000255.1:0-10415 GCA_964576215.1 uncultured Planctomycetaceae bacterium | reverse complement strand
ATTGTGTCTCTGTTTTCTTGGATATTTTTTGGGAATGTGCTCTTGACTTTACTTTTCGAGACATGCTACTATTAAATTAGTTGATACTAACGCATAAGTAACACGCCTAAACTCATGAGTGAAAACATTCCTTCGAAGCGAGAGCTTCAGATATCGAAAATCCTTTGGAAATCGGGGCCGCTGAGTGTTCGAGATGTTTGCGACGAACTGAGCAAGTTGGAAAATTCCGACTTGGCGTACACGTCCATTTTGACGTTCCTACAAAT
This sequence comes from uncultured Planctomycetaceae bacterium, assembly GCA_964576215.1. Classification (GTDB taxonomy): domain Bacteria; phylum Planctomycetota; class Planctomycetia; order Pirellulales; family Thermoguttaceae; genus JAVBSX01. Next base: position 10,149 of record CAZNVM010000255.1, on the reverse strand, counting down.
CATGGAGCGGAAAGGCTTTGCGGACCATGAGCAGGCCGGAAGATCGTACCGTTATTTCGCAAAGGTCGAAAAACCGCGAATCGTCGGCGGACTGACCGAAAAATTCCTCTCCCACGTCTTCGACGGAGCGATGGACGAAATGCTCGCCTCACTGATCGGTTCGCAGAAAGTTTCGGAAGAGGAAATTAAGAAGTTGGAGAAAATGTTACAAGAATTAGGGCATCGGGCATCGGGCATCGGGCATAGAGAATAATTTTTCGCTTAGCGTCTAATTATTTCCCTATCCCTTTTCCCCCTCCTTTGTCCCATTCCCCATACCCTTTAACCCCATCTATGCCCTATGCCCTATGCCCTTACCTACTTGAATATTACCTCATAAGCACCATCCTGCTGACCGGGACGGTTTTGGTTTGGAACCGGATTCGGCAACCGGCGGGGCGGTTAATGCTCGGCAAAGCGGTGCTCGCCTCGCTGCTTTTCGCCGCTTTGCTCCTTGTAATTCCAAGTCGGCCTCAGCTTGCCGTTTTTCGAAAACATGTTGTCACACCAATCGCCGTTGCCGAGCCGGTGCCGCTGCCGCTGCCGACCGTGCAGGTTCAAACGGAAATTTTTGCCGAACAACCGGTGGCACCACCAATCGTCGGGCAACAAACAGAACAACGATTCGCTTTCAATATGCCTTCGCTTGCAACGTTATTTCTCGGCGTTCACGCGATACTTTCGTCGGTGCTGCTTTTGCGTTTTTTCGTCGGAACGGTCCAGGCGGCGAAAATTCGTACCAAATCGCTACCGATGCCGGGCGAAAAAAACGTCCGAACGAGTCGGCATATCACGGCCCCGGTGGTGCTGGGAATTTTTCGCCCGGTGATTTTGCTGCCGGAAACGTTTTGCCGCGAGGAAAACGCCGAATCGGTCCGGCTTGCACTGGTTCACGAACGGGAACATCTCGAAAACGGCGATTTGCGTACCGTTTTTCTGGCCCGGTTGCTCAAAATCCTGCTGCCGCTTCAACCGCTTCTCGGTCTGCTCTTGCGGCGGATTCGACAGGAGCAGGAGATTTTGGCCGACGCCGCCGTTTGCCGAAATTCGTGCGATATTCGAATGGAGTATGCGGCAAAGCTGGTCCACTGGACGAAAACCGTCCGGTCTGCTTCACGCCGGACAGCCGTTCACGCAATCGGATTATGGGAATTCCAATCAACGACTCACACCGTTGACACCACATCACTTTCAGCCAACAGGAGGTATCAAATGAACGAATTAACCCGACGAATCGGCACGATCCTCGACGGATCACAGCAGGTTGTCCGCAAAAATTCCCGACGCTGGAATTTTTCGCTGAGCGTCTGCTTGATCGCCGCAGTCTTCGCACTCTCCAGTGTTACGCTCCAACCGAAAATCGTAGCGCAACAAGAAGAGCAAAAAGAGCCGGGGACGGAGCGGAGCGAAGTCCCCGGATTGGACGACGAAGACGTCAAACTGCAACCGAACCCGGTCAAAGAAGGCAAATTTGAAACGTCGCGTCGTTCTGTTCCCGCACCGGTTCAGGACGTGAAGAAAGTCGACGTTCGCGGTTTGGTCCTTATGCCGAACGGCGAGGTTGCCGAGGGGATCAACTGGTTCTTCTCCGGCGGTCCGGGAGGAGGTTGGTCGATCAGCACAGGTGCCGGTGAGGAAGTTTCCGGCAAATTTGACGCCGATATCCCAGCCAATGCGTCTTACGTTGTCGCCGTGTTTGACAAGCGAAACCGCTTTGCCGCCCCATTGCAAACGATCACGGTCGGCGACGAATCGCCGGAAGGGGAACTCGTTTTCCAGTTCGAGGAAGGGGTCCCGCTGACGGCAACGTTTGTCGATGAGGAAACCGGAACACCGATTCCCGGACTTCGGATCAGTCTCATGCAAAAGGCGAAGGATTCCAAAAGAGAGTCGCAAACTTGGTTCAAAATCAAAGGAGAATCACAAATTTGGTTCGAAAAGATGAGCGACGAAAAGGGACTTTTTGAGGCCCACGTCATGCCGGGCGAATATATCGTTGCCGTCGATCTTCTGTTTAACAATGCGACGGAGGTTCGTAAAGGAACTTACGCACGAAAATTCGTCGCCGAGGCGGGCAAGCCGGTTTCGCTGGAATTTAAGATTCCCGCCCCGTTCGTCGGCAAGGTGCTCAATCTCGACGGTACTCCGGCAAAGAATCGGGTCGTTTTTGTGTTGCCCAACAATATGATGAGCGGCACCTCGACGTTCACCAGAACGGACGAAAACGGCGTGTTCCGCTGCGTCCACAAGCCGGTGAACGCGACCATCGAAGTCTTGGAGTTGGGGAGCGGATCACAATACTTCGCCTGGTTCGGCAAGGAGCTTGCAACGGCCAAAGAGCACACGTTCCAGTTGATCGAAGGAGTGGAAGTGACCGGCCGGTTTCTTGATGCGAAGACGAAAGAACCGCTCGACGGTCAACTGTTCTGGAACTGGAAGACAAACCCGAGCAATCCGAAGCTGAAACAATTTTTGCCGAGTCACGAAAATTCGGACGCTTCAGGTCGCTTTAGCATCCGGTTGAATCCGACGGTTGTGAACGATTTGTTTATCGTTTACGGTAGACAATCCACTCACGGCGGCGGCCCTTATGAACCGCGAATCAAGATCGCAACGCTGGAACCGGAACAGCTGAAAGACAAGGACGTGATTGATTTAGGGGACATTTTCGTGGAACCGTAAACCCAATCAGAGCCGCGCACAATTTATTGACGTTGTATGGTATAACGTAGCGGAGTGACCGGCCGCCATTGTTTTTGGCAAGGCAAAAACCGTCATCCCGCTTGCTTTTCACGGACAAATCCATTATCTTGGTGGGCATCTTTTCCTTCACCCCTTACCCCCTTACCCCCTGGATTATCCCATGAATAAAGTAACACGCAGAACATTTCTCGGCGCGACGGTGGCAACCGTGGCGGCTCCGTATTTCGTTCCACAAACGGTCCTCGGCAAACCGGGCCAACTTGGAGCCAACGAAAAAATCATGTGCGGTCTGATCGGACTCGGCGGACGTTGCCGCGATCTTTATACCAATGCGATCCGCAACGTCGATGCCGTCAAAGTCGTCGCCTGTTGCGATCCGTTCCAACCGAAGGTCAACAATTTCCTCAGCGGTCCCGCCAACGGACACGGACTCAAAGGATACGACGACTTCCGGGAAATGATCGAAAAGGAAAAACTCGACGGCGTTTTCGCCGAAACCGCAACGCACCAACGGGCTTGGGTTTCCGTTATCTCCATGCAAATGGGGTGCCACGCCTACATTGAAAAACCGATGGCCCTCACGATTTCCGAAGGTCGGGAAATGGTCAACGCCGCCAGAAAATTCAATCGCGTTACCCAAGTCGGCACACAGCAGCGTTCGCTTCCGCTTTGCCGTTGGGCGACCAAACTGGTTCAGGAAGGGGCAATCGGCAAAGTTCAATACATTCGCGCCCCGAATTTTGTCGGACCGAACATTTGGCAAGATCAACCGGGACAACCTCTTCCGGAAGGGGGCAAGGAAGGTTGGTGGGACATCTGGACGAACCAAGCGGTTTATCGACCGTTTCACGGACAGCTCTTTTTCAATTGGGCGAACTGGTGGGATTACGATGCCGGCGGACTTTGCTTTGGCGTAAGCGGTTGGGGAACCCATTCTTACGACCAAATCAACATGACGATGGGTTACAATGAAACCGGGCCGACGGAAATTACGCTTCTGGAAGAGCCGAGAAACGAACCGTGCGGCAAATATCAGCCGCGGAAAATCGACGACGAGGAAACCGGAGCGGATTACTACCGTATGGCGCAGCAGGTGGCTGGACCGCGAGGCAAAATCAAGATGAAATTCGCCGACGGGGTGGAGTTGCGGCTGGAGCTTGACAGTGATTGGGGGCCGGGCCTTGGTGCCATTTTCCACGGCGACAAAGGGAAGATTGAAATCAACCGGCACAAGGTTTCTTCGAACCCCAAGGAATTGACCGCCAAGTTACCGGACGAAGCACAAAATGGACCGGGACACCTGGAATCGGTGGAGCACGTAAAAAACTGGGCCGATTGCATCAAGTCCGGCGAAAAGTGCAACGCGGACATCGAATACGGGCAGCGTTCGACGACGATTTGCGAGTTGGTCAACATTACCCGTGCCGTGAACCAGGTCAACAAGACGCTCCATTGGGATCCGAAAACGGAAATGTTCACCGATTGCCCGGAAGGAAACAAGCTCCTTGCCCGCGAACGCCGCAAAGGTTGGGAATTAAACTTTTAGGGGACCAGGGCAGTCATAATAGGAAATCGGAAACCATTTTTTCACCCGATTTCCTATTTCCTCTGCTGTTTTGAGTCACCATTTGTTTACGGTTTGAATTTTTACCTTATTTTCCCCTGTTTTCAAAACGAAAAACTACCTAAAAACGCAGCACACCCATTTTAATTCTTGACCGTTTTTTACCGTTGAATTAAAAACGCCGGGCCGGTCAGACCGCTTTCGAGGAGCGGCGTCTCTTTCGTCAGCTTTTGGATATTGGTTTTCGTCTTCCGCTCGGATTCCGGCAATGCGGCGTCACCGATAACCCGGTTGGCCCAGTGGTTGGCGACCTCGATTTCCAGCGTGTTCGCCCCCGGTTTCAGAGGTGCCGTTACGTCGATCTGGTACGGCTTCGCCCAAATGACGCCGCATGGTTGGCCGTTGACTTTCACCTCGGCCATTTCCGCAACGTTCCCAAACTGTAACACCACTTGCGACTTTCCATCGAGCATCGTCGCCGGAACGTCAACCGTTTTTGTGTAAGTCGCGATTCCGCTGTAATACTTGATCCCGTCGATTTCGTGTTGGTTCCACGGGATCAATTGCTCGAACGCAATCTGTTTCGGTGCTCCCCATTTTTCGTCAAATGCAACGTCCCATGATCCGGTGATTTCCTGTTTCGCCCGAACGTCCGGCGAGTTCGAGGCGGTGGTGCCATGAACGTTTGGCGAAATATTTTCACGAAACACCACGAACACCGAACCGTGCCCGGCAAATTCCAACGGGAGAATCGTCCGGCCCCCTTCCTGTCGGAACGCGGTCGCTTTTCGTATTTCACCGGTCAAGGCGTCCCAAAGTTCCGGCTGCTTTCCGGTAACACGGAACGCACACTGCATCACGTCGGGATTGGCCGAAAGGTTCGCAACGAAATAAATATGGGCGTCAACTCCCGATTGCCCCTCCGCCGGAGCCGTGTTGACGTCTTTCGGCGAAAAACCGGCAAACGGTTTGAGATTGATGGACGCCGTTTGATTGTTGTAAACGACGCGATGAATCGAATCGACCCGGGGTTCGGCGTTGGTGCCGCTGAGCCGTTCAAAGTCAAACGGCAGCGTGTCACGCCGTAAAAGTTCACGGGAAGTCATCCCCCAGGCAACTCGCCCTTTGCCGACCTTGCGGATTCCGGATTCCGTCGTTTCATTTCCCCAAAGTTTATCGGCCATCTCACGAACGTCGGCGTCCGCTTGCGGTGTGCCGACCAGACCGGTGATTCGCGTCGGCTTCGGACCGATTACGGTCAAGCCGTCTTCGATCACCCATGACACCAGTTTGCGCAGGACCGCCTCCGAAATGCTGGGACGATTCGGCATTACGAGCACTTTGTAACTTGTACCGTCCGCCAGTTGAATCACGCCGTTGTTCACGGAAACGCGGTTAAGCATCACTTCTTCCGCCGCCACGTCAAAATCGTAGCCGGGCAGCGATTTCGCGGTGTTGCCCCATTTCATTTGCGTAAAGTTCGGAGCGTTTTCCCCATAAAACTCAAGTACGTCCGCTGCGAACAACCCTTGTTGTAACAGAAACTGCGACCGGTTGATGTACTTGAGGAAATCGTCCGACTTGGCAAACGTGAAATTGTTCGTGTTGAAGTGCGTTCCGGCAAAATACTCCTGACCGGGTAGCCCCATCTCCTTCGGCGAACAGGTAAAAGCGTGCCAGACGAGCAGGTTCATCCCTTCGCAAAGGGCCTGGTCGAACGACGGCTTAAGATTGTCGGAAAACGATTCCTGCCAGTGCATTCCGATATTGGTAAAACCTTCCGCCGCGACGATCTGCCGACCGGAAGTATGCGCCGCCGTCGCCGGTTGTTTGAGGAAAAAGCGGTTGACATCCCCCACACGGTGTCGCGGCGACCAGGCCCAAAACTCCGACATCGGAATATCGCTCAAGCCGAGCAATTGCAGCGAATCGAACGGTCCACCGTGCGGCCCGCCCGATTCGGGGTGAATACCGATTCCGTACCGTGCGGCAAGGTTTTGCATCACCGCGTAATGGTTGTCCCGGATACAATCGGCAATCGTGCGGCGATAATCGTTCAGAAATCGGTTGGAAACTTCGCGGCTGTCCAGAATTTTCCCGGCTACAATCGGCAGATACGGCGTCGGATCATAACCACGACGTGTCTTGAACTCGTCGATAAACCGATGCGACCAGTTCATTCCGCCCGCTTCCCAACTGTCGGTGTGCAAATAACGTAACACTTTTCCCGCAAGCGGTCCGGCGTCTTCAATGAGCGGCTTGATCGCCGTGTCCCAATACATGACGAACGCTTCCGGGTCGAGATAGTCCAGCGTATAACCCTGCCAATTGCCGCTGGCCGTCGAAACGTGCGAACCGGATTGATTGTAACCGAACCGGATCACGGTCCAACTTCCTTCGGGCACGTCCCAAACGAATTTGCCGTTTGCATCCATTTTATCGCCGAGAACAAGCACTTCGCCGAGTCGTGCGTCTTCTTCGCCTGGTGTCATCGGTTCGTCAAGCACGAGCGGCAGACAGTCCGGCACGGAACCGCCCGCTTCCCGATCCGCGATTTTCATGTTGTAACTTTTGAGCGGATTCCCTTGCTGTTTTAACGCACCGAGACTTCGATTGCCGTCAAGCATTGCGATTTCGACGATTTGAGTGTTACGCGGCCTGTCCGGATGACTCGGATCGTAAGACGAGGTGATCTTGAGCCGGAACTGCTTCGCTTCGGTACGGTTAAAGGCCGCTTTGGTTTCCGGCTCGTTTTTGCAGGTGAACTCCACAAGAGCCGTCCAAGTTTTCCCTTCGTCGTTGGAGAACGCAAGCTCACATTCTTTCGGACCGTAACCGGGACGAGCGAGAATGAGGACCCCATCGACGGCAACGCTATTTTCAAACGTCAGCGTCAGATATTCCGGTTTCTCTTTGGAGACCGGCGTTTCCGGGCTGGTTCCTGAAGAAACCCAATAGGTGCCAAGATTTCCATCAACGGCGTTGTCGGCGGGAAACGGTTCTTGCGAGGAACTCGCGGAGACGGTAACAGGGATTTTCGGAGCATTGCTTTTTCGGTCGGGAATGGCAAGCACCGTGACGTCCCGGTAATACTCGGTGTTTGACGCCCTGTCCCGAAACGCCTTTGGACGGGGAAGGTCGATTTCGACTTTGCCTGGTCCGCTGACGGTCGTTTCCGAAAACGTGACGAGTTTTGCGGCGTGTTCCGGCTTGATGAACGGTGCCCCAAAATTCCAGCCGCTTTGGATGTTCAAGCTGATCGACATTCCAAGCCGGTCGGCTTCTTTGAGCGTATGCTTGTAGAGTTTGCGCCACTCGTCGGTTCCGAACATCGGCCCGGCGGGAACGCGGACGTTGCCGTCCTGGTTGGAGCCGTCGGCGTCGAAAATGATCGCCCCGCCAAAACCTTTCGCTTTCATTCCTTCGAGGTCGCGGGTGAGCGATTCTTCGGTCACGTTTCCGTTGAGCCACCACCAATAGGCCCAGAGTTTCGCACTGTCCGGCGGCGTTTGAAATCCGGCGGCAAGCGGATCGGCACAATACGTCGCTTGGGTGAAAGAGATTATCAAAGCGAAACAGACGAAAAACGGCAGGAATTTTTTCATGGGCGTAAAGATTTTAAGGAGAGACGCAAAAACGATGCAAGTGACCGCGATTATAGCGTTTTCGGGGCTTGGGGTCAAGAAGTTAGCGGCGGAGGCTCTGCCTCGCGTTTTGGGCAACGAATTGAGTTTACCCCCTCCCGCGCGGGACAAGTCCCGCCGCTAACGATTTATTGGCCATTTATTTTTTATTTTTTATTTTTCGCCCTATCTTGCACCGATCTTTTCGTTTGGCTACAATTCCCTGTGATGGCGACGCACTGTTGCCGTCTTTTTACAATTTGGTTTGATCGCAAGTTTTTGGTCACATACATCCATGCACTACCCGGTTTGCCGGTTTGGATGCGTATGAGAAACTGGATGACTCATTGCGTTTCCCGAAGGGGAACGTTGTGCATCTAGCTTACGGGTTTCGGCGTATGCGCGTTTCGCGCTTATGTTGCCGCTTGATTAACGCGGCACTCTGGTAGTGCGGAGGGGAAATCCGCTTTGGACCAACATGGCGTTCCCGTCTTTTTTCAGCCGGTACGCCGTTCTTGCCGTTCTTGCCTATTGGAATTGATCCGTTAGTAGCGAATTGGTTCACAAAATTCCACAAAATCGCAGGAGAAGAAATGAAACGCTTATTTATGTGTGTTGTTGCTTTGGTAGTGGGGATATTTCTTGTCGCTTATATCGGTTGCGATAGTATTACCGCTGTCGCAAAGGACAAGAAAAATCAGCTCGAAAAATATCTCAAGGATAAAACCGTCTTGGAACGAGCAAGGGTTCAACTTGTCGATGCCAAAAAAAGTCGTACCAAATTGAAAGAAATTGCAGACAAATTCTACATTGATTCCGAAGTCGCCATCAAGCAAGCTAAACGACTCGAAGAAGAAAAAAGTAATACCGTCGAAGCATTCGAAAAATTACAGGATGCCGCCAGAAAAGCCGAGTTGCCGAAACTTGTTGATGCAACAGCGGAAGACAAGGCGAAAACAATCCAAGTCGGAACGAAAACCTTTACCGGTGAAGAAATCTATCGCGTTTTGAAGGAATACAAAACACAGGTGGAGAAGGCAAACAGTACCGTCGAACGTGAACGTAAGCGGTCGGAATTTCTCAAGGATCGAACAGAGAAGATTCGTTCACAGATGGCGCGTGTAGATGACAACATTATGGAAATGGAGCGTCAAATTGACGACTTTGAATTGTTTCAGGAACTTCTTGCCGCCAACAAGAGGATTGATGATCTTGGCTTGTCAGATGACAAGATGAATGAACTTCTGAACACCGACAGCATTCTCTCGGAGCTGCGAAAGAAAGTTGACGAGACGGATATTCAGATAGGAATGAAAGATTTCGAGGACAAAATTACGGGGTTGAAACAAGAACTCCGCAGTGGCACGTCGTTTACGATTACCGGTGATGATTTGATTTAACACTCTTTTTCCGTACATTTGGCTATGAGTTCCGGTGCCTCCTCTAAAAAGTCTCCTAATCCTGCTACAGGTTGTGGTTGCCTCCTTTTTTTAATCATCATAATCGGTGGTGTCATTGGTTGGTGGAACCATTGGTTCGACGGTGTTCCCCGGATGAAGGAACCGGCACCATTCGTGCCGCCATCTCCGGCACCACCACCGCCTCCGCCGCCGGTAGACGAACGCGAGGTGTATTATGAACAGTTGCTTCGTAAACGGTTGGAGTTTCAGGAGAAAATCTTCGAGGCGATGGAATTGTATGGCACAACCAGCCAAGAGGTGCATGGACAACGAACGCGGCTTCGGGAATTATTGGGCGACAAGCCTGTTTCTGAAGCCATTGAACTGTTTAGCAAGGGAAAGGTTCCACCGGACATGCGTATTGCGTATTCCTGTTGGCGGACACTGATACCGGATGAGACGCAACGGTTGCAAATCGCCATGTGGATCGACAAACAGCAACTTTCCGGCATTTTGGAACAACTTGACATTCAAATCAAGGAATTTGAGAACCGCAGGCGGTTGGGGAAGATTTTAAATCAAGAGGAACTTGCCGAAATCGACCTTTTGCTTGCGCAACAAGTCGTCGGTTGGGAGACTGTTGAGATCAGTGACAAAGCACTACTTGAAGAAGAAGCCATTAATTTGACTGTATAATAAAATTTTGTTTGTAACCCATTGTGGTACAATAAGTTATGGAATCTCCTGTTTTTTTGCTGTTGACCGTGATTTCGCGTGTTAAAATGGGCAATTGGGGATAAATACTTGAAATTCCAACGTT
>CAZNVM010000254.1:0-10515 GCA_964576215.1 uncultured Planctomycetaceae bacterium | reverse complement strand
AGTCGCTTTTTTCCTGGGAACGCAGGCTTCCAGCCTGCCAGTGAGTTCGTAGGCATCCTACCTGCGCAGGGCAGAGACTCCATTCCGCAACCTTCGCGCAGGCTTGAAGCCTGCGTTCCCAGGGACTTTGCAATCCTCCTGCACTTTTCGGAGAAAGCCTCATATCAGGTTATACCGATTTTGTCGGCCAAGCTTATGCCATTTTGCCCATTTTACCCCTCTTTTGCGTTTTGTGCTTGAATACGGAGACGTTTGAGTTAGAATTAGACTGGTCAGGCTCCTTATTTTTGGTCGATAGAGCCGTAGAAACCCTGTTTTACTCCAGCGTTTTTTCAACCGTGTCCATTTCGCCGATCTACACTGCCGCTTTTTCGACGATTCCGATGAATCGCGGAGTCCACGCGGATCGTCCGTTCGGCGGAACGGCGGAAGGGGCGAAAAACACGTCGGTAAGTGCCGTAAGTACCACGCAGTTTGGTCTGCAAACGGCTCAGGGAATCAACCCTGCGGAATCGGCGTCGAGATCGGTCGAGCGAAAACAAGGGTACCCGGAAAAAAGTACTGATTCCGGGAAAACACGTTCGCAGTCCGGCGACATCCTTGACCTTTCCGGCCAACCCAAGTCGAAATCGGTTGAAAACTCCAAAAAATCGGAGAAAGCCGAATCTTCCGTAAAATCGCCGGGAAATCTGACGCAGGAAGAACAAGCTCAAGTTGAAAAACTCAAGGCCAGGGACGCCGAAGTCCGCACCCATGAAGCGGCCCACCTGGCGGCGGCAGGCCAATACGCAAAAGGGGGACCGAAATTCACCTACCAAACGGGACCGGACGGAAAACAGTACGCGATTGGTGGTTCCGTTTCGATTGACGTCAGCCCGGTTTCCGGTGATCCGCAAGCGACGCTTCAAAAAGCGCAACAGGTTCGTTCCGCTGCTTTAGCTCCGGCAGAACCTTCCGGCCAAGATCAAAAAGTTGCGGCAGCCGCCTCGCAAATGGAAGCGGACGCCCGGTTGCAACTTGCCCGGAAAAAGGAGGAAAAAGCAACGGACGATTCCGATACTTCTGAAACTTACGGACCGTTTGGAAGTCTGGCAATGGACAAGGAGGAGTCGTCTTCCACCTCGACTTATTCTTCACGACGCGAAGCCGCGTCGGTTTACCGGCACGCTCAAGCCCAAACCTCGTCCCGGCGAGCGTTCGTCGCTTATGCGTGATTCTTCGCTTGAACTCGTCAACGAACCACAAACAATCAGAGCCGCGCACGGAGTAGCGATAACCCCGGTGGTAACGTGAAAACCGCTTACTGCGTGCGCGGCTCTGATATTTTTCCGACTGCGCCCCTTGCGGGGGAAAAAATCTTGCTCTATCCTATGGGGGTTTGTTTTTCCCTGCCCCTCTTACCCTTAACAGTTATGTCAGCACAATACAATCCGTTTACCGTTGCCCAACAGCAACTTGACAAAGCCGCCGCAACCTTGGGACTCGATTCGGGTACCCGGGAATTGCTCCGAAATCCTCAACGGGAAATCCATGTTTCCATTCCGGTTAAAATGGACGATGGAACAACGAAAGTGTTCCAGGGATTTCGCGTCCAGTACAACACGGCCTGCGGTCCGGCCAAAGGCGGTCTGCGTTGGCACGAACACGAAACCATTGACACCGTGCGGGCTTTGAGTGCGTGGATGACCTGGAAAACGGCGGTGCTCGACCTTCCGCTCGGCGGCGGCAAAGGGGGCGTTGTGTGTGATCCCAGAGTGCTTTCCGAGGGGGAAAAACAACGTGTTGCCCGTGGTTACATGCGTGCCATCGCCCACTCCATCGACCCGTGCTGGGACGTCCCGGCCCCGGATGTGGGAACGACTCCGCAAATCATCTGCTGGATGCTCGACGAATATGAAGCGATTACCGGAAAACGACTCCCCGGCATCATCACCGGCAAGCCGATTCCGCTTGGCGGTTCGCAAGGGCGCGGCGACTCCACCGCACGTGGCGGTTGCATTGTCACACGGGAAGCGGCCAAAGCTTACAAGATGCCGCTCCAGGGAAAACGTATGGTCGTGCAGGGGTTCGGCAACGTCGGAATGTACGCGGCGATCCTCGGCACCGAGCTTCTTGGTACGAAACTGACCGCCGTGAGCATGGTGGACGGTGCCCTGGTCAATCCGAACGGCATTGACGTAACAGCCCTTGTCGATTACTTCAACGCGAAGGCGACCATTGTCGGATTTCCCGGTGCCGAACCGCTTCCGTTAGATGAGTTGCTTTTGCAGGAGTGCGACCTGTTGGTTCCCGCTGCATTGGAAGGCGTAATTACGGCGGCCAACGTCGACAAAATCAAAACCAAAATGATTCTTGAACTTGCTAATGGTCCGACAACGCCGGAAGCGGACGCCGTTCTCAACGCCAAAGGAATTATCGTTCTCCCGGACTTCCTCGCCAACGCCGGTGGTGTTACGGTCTCCTATTTCGAACAGTGTCAGAACGCCCAGAATTTCTACTGGGATATCGAAGACATTCAGAAACGGCTCGACAAGAAGATGACGGATGCGTTCAAAGCGGTTTATGAAATGAGTCAAAGCAAGAAAACGAGCCTGCGTGACGCCGCGTATCTGGTGGCCGTCGCCAAGGTTGCCCAAGCGTGCAAACTGCGCGGCTGGGTGTGATTTTCTCGTCAACGAACCACAAACAATCAGAGCCGCGCACGGCCCCAATCAGAGCCGCGCACGGAGTAAGCGGTTTTCACGTTACCACAGGGGTTACCGCTTACTCCGTGCGCGGCTCTGATTGTGCGCGGCTCTGATTGGGTTACGGTTAGCGGTCTGAATCATCGCCGGACTTTTTCCGTCAGCCTCTTGATTGTCTCCGGCCTCCGTCTTACACTGTTTTCATCGCCGATACCAACGGGCGCATTCCACAAACCCTCAAAAAGGAGAACGCAATGAATTTGGATTACACGGTAACGGAAAACGACCGCAGCGTACTTAGGGAACTTGCAAAGCAATACGCCGAAATCGCGGCGAACGACGTGATGAAGACCCGCAAACGGCAATGGAAAGCACTTCACGATCTTAAACCGGAAAAACCGATGATCCTTTTCGAGGGAATTTGGCTCGACGGTTACCTTTCGGACTATACGCTCAAGTGTACCAATCCGATCCTCCGCAACGTTGAAACGAAGCTCGTGTACGCCATGCGCCAATTCAACCAGATGGGGGACGACATCGTCCTCGAACCGTATTTCCGCATCGCCTGGTGGAACGAATCGAAACTGACTTCGACGAGCAGGGAATTCGGCGAAATCAAGATCGAAGAACACACGGCGAAAGAACCGGGACTCGCCTATCTTTCCAATTTTCCGATCAAAACGCCGGACGACATAAAAAAACTCCAACATCGTACCTTCACCCTCGACAGAGAGGCGAACCTGAAAATGGTGTCGGTCATCCAGGAGATTTTCGGGGAAACTCTACCGGTCAAAATCGCAAACTTTGATAATTTTGTCCACGATTTCGGCCATCAACCGTTTACCGGCAACAATTTCATCGGCATAACCTGGGACGTTTTCAAACTCATCGGCGCAAACAACATGATGCTTTGGATGTTCGACCATCCCGACGCGATCCACGAAATTTGCCGTTTTCTCGTCGATGAGAAAAAAGCCTTCTTCAATTTCCTGCTCCGGGAAAAACTTTTGGATTTCAACACCGACAACCAGTTTGCCGGTCCGTCCAGTTATGGATACGTTTCCGATTTGCCGCAGTGCGGCACCAACAAAGAGGTTACGCTCAAAGACCTTTGGGGCTGGGCCGACTCGCAGGAAAGTCAACCGATCTCCCCGGCGCAGTTTGAAGAATTTTTCCTCCCTTACATCGCCGAAATTGCGAACCTGTTCGGCTTGATCTACTACGGTTGCTGCGAAACCGTAACGGATCGATTGGATCGTGTGCTCAAGCACATTCCGGCGGTTCGCACCGTTTCCGTGTCCGGTTGGTCAAACCAGGCCAAGGCGGGCGAGATTCTCGGCAAACGGGCCGTTTTTTCCCGAAAACCGACCCCGGCTTATGTCAGCGGGACAAACCCGGAATGGCACATGGTCGAAAAGGACGCCCAGGCAACCTACGACGCGGTGAAGGCGAATCAATGTTGCCTGGAGATCATTTATCGTGACGTTTATACGAACCTCTGCACGCCGGAAAGAGCAATCGAATGGGTCAACGTCTGGAAACGAAAGTTCGGTTTATAGTTGCGTAAACAACAAACAAAACCTTATTCCCCCAACAAGTGCATGAGTTGCGCACTGACCAGTGTACCGCGTTGGAAATTCCGTAGCGAAAACTTTTCGTTCGGGGCGTGAGGGTTATCATCGTCCTGTCCCCAGCCGAGGAGAAGCACTTCGGCACCGAGTCGGTCCCGGAGTTCCGCGACAATCGGAATCGAACCGCCCTGCCGTGTGAAAACGGGAGGCGATCCAAACACGTTATGCAGAGCCGTTGCCGCTTTCTGAATGTACGGACTTTCCAGCGGCGACAACATTCCCGGTGCTCCATGTTCGTACTTGAGCCGCATTTGCACGCCCGGCGGTAAAAGCGTCATCAACCGCCGTTTGACATTTTCGGCTACCTTTTCCGGCTTCTGGTTTGGAACCAAGCGGAGCGTGAACTTCGCCGACGCCTGGCTCGGAATGATCGTTTTCGAGCCTTCCCCCTGATAGCCGCAGGTGATCCCATTAATGTCGAACGTTGGACGACACCAGCGACGCTCCAGCGTCGTAAAACCTCTTTCGCCGAAACCTTCGTTCAAGCCGATTTTTTTGAAAAAATCCTGTTCGTTAAACGGTAGTTTTTGCAATTCCTCCTTTTCCAACGAGGTGATTTCACAAACGTCCTCGTAAATGTGCGGCACCAAAATCTTTCCGTTTCCATCGACAAGCCCGGCAAGCATTTTCGTCAAAGCGATTCCCGGATTGAGCACGGTTCCGCCGAAATCGCCGCTGTGCAAGTCGCGGTTCGGACCGATAATGAAAAGCTCAAACGACAAAATTCCCCGCAAGCCGTAAGTGATTGCCGGTTGGTTTTCCCCGAACATGCTGCTGTCGCTCACGATAACGTAATCGCAAGCGAGTTTTTTCCGGTTCGTTTCGTTTTTCAGAAATTCGTACAGACTGACACTTCCGCTGGACTCTTCTTCTCCTTCGAAAAGAAACTTGATTTGGATTTTCGGCGACTTCGTTTTTTTCAGGTAGGCTTCCGCTGCGAACAGATGCGTCAGAAATTGCCCTTTGTCGTCCGTTGCGCCCCGGGCATACACGTTTCCTTCGCGGACCGTCGGTTCGAACGGCGGCGTTTCCCAAAGGTCGAGCGGTTCCGGCGGTTGAACGTCGTAATGTCCGTAGACGAGAATCGTTTTACCGTCGGGCACCGGCGGCGTCTCGGCGTAAACGAGCGGATTCCCTTTCGTCGCAATCGTTTCCGCTTGGAAACCGAGGTAGGAGAGTAGCTTTTCCAGCCACACCGCCGCATCCGTGACATCCGGCCTGTACTTGGGATCGGCACTGACGCTCGGAATTCGTAAAAACTCAAAAAGCGTCGTCTGATAACGTTCCTGTTGCGAGAGAATATATTGTTCCGTATTTTGCATGATTAAGAATCTCAAAGTGTAAAAGGATTGGTTTTGAAATCACCGCGTTTTTTCAGTCCAACGTTTCCTTTTTGTTCGGCTGAATTATACTTCTTCCGTTGCTCCGGTGAAAGGTCCAACCCTATTTCTTCTTCTTTTGCATGTCAGGACGTCAAAGAGAGAGAACAAGCCAAAACCCAGAAAGACGGAATGGCAAGTGTGTCACTTATCTTTTCTCAAGGCCAAGTGGCACAGAAAGCGTCACAGCACACGGCGGCAAGAGGGGTAATTGGGGGGAACAGGGCGGAAAGCACCTTTTTGGACGATTTTCCACAACCCCTTGGAATCATGGTACTTAACGGCAAGAAAAAGAATAAGGGGGCACCTTGCGGAACCCCCTCAAAACGCCGTCAGCGGAGGACAAGGGAGTCGAACCCTCAACCGGTTACCCGGCAACTGATTTCGAGTCAGCCTGCTCACCATTCGCATATCCTCCAAATCACGGTCTCCGAAAATCAAAGTATAGCCATCAGAAACTGCCCGGAATTCTACGTATTTCCCCTTTTCTGGGAAGGGGGCCAGTCCAGTTGGCAGCCGGGAACGGAGCGGAGCGCAGTTTTCTCCGCGATTCGGTCCGGTCGCTTCACTTCGTTGTGCTCTTGGCTGCCATTCATCGCATACTTCTTGGCCTGCCAAAAAACCAACCTTATTTACCCGGAGGAAAATAAGGTATAATAGCTCAGACCGTAAACGAATGGGAATCGGGAATCGGAGGATGTTTTTCACTTATCACCTACTCTATGCCCGATGCCCTTAAATTTCAACACTTTTTCCTGTTTCATCACCAATCCGTTTACACTCTGAGTTATGAAAACCGCTTTTATTACAGGAATTACAGGTCAAGATGGAGCGTATCTTGCCGAATTATTGCTTGAAAAAGGGTATTTCGTACACGGTCTCGTGCGTCGGAGTTCACTCCCGAATACCCTGCGGATTGGCTCGTTGACGAACCGTTTTGCGAAGCGGTTGCGGCTTCACAGCGGCGATATGACCGACTCGGCGAATTTGGTTCAAATTGTTCAGGAAACACAACCGGACGAAATCTATAATTTGGCCGCTCAATCCCATGTTCACGTCTCATTCGATTCGCCGGAATACACGACAAACGTCAACGCATTGGGGACGTTGCGGCTGCTTGAAGCGATTCGCGTCGGCGGTCTGGAAAAGAAAACGCGATTTTATCAGGCGTCGACTTCGGAGCTGTTCGGGCAGGTTGTCGAGACGCCGCAATCGGAAACGACGCCGTTTTATCCAAGAAGTCCGTACGGAGTTTCCAAACTGTACGCTTACTGGGTCGTCGTTAATTATCGGGAAGCGTACAACTTCTTTGCTTGCAACGGAATCATGTTTAACCACGAAAGTCCGCAGCGGGGCGAAACATTCGTTACCCGAAAAATTACCCTGGCGGTCGCACAAATTGCGAAAATCCGGGAAACGAAGGAACAATCGATTGATCCGAAATATCGGTTGCTGGTCGGCAACATCGACGCCCGACGCGACTGGGGACACGCCGCCGACTACGTGGAAGGAATGTGGAAAACCTTACAATGCGACGGGCCGGACGATTACGTATTCGCAACCGGTGAAACGCACCGCGTTCGGGAATTCATCGAATTGGCGTTCCAGGAGATCGGGATTGAACTTCAATGGACCGGTGTTGCTACGGAAACGAAAGGAATCGACGCAAAAACCGGTCAAATCCTGGTTGAAATCGACCCCCAATTTTACCGCCCTGCGGATGTCGAGCTTCTTCAGGGAAATGCAACCAAAGCGAAAGAAAAACTCGGCTGGACTCCGCGACGAACGTTTCGTGAACTCGTCCACGAAATGGTCCAAGCGGATTTGGCTATACTGTAAACGGGTACAAATTGGCATTTTTTTCACCACAGAGAGCACGGAGGAACCGCCGGGACGTCGGTTGCCTACCTGCCGAACGAAAATGTGGTATATTGCCTACGTGGGATTCCCCACCGTAATTCGTAATTCGTAATTCGTAATTAAAAAAGAGTGCCTGATTTTGTTTACACGGCCAAATCGCTTGACGGGAACGACGTTTCCGGGAAACTTTCCGCAAATTCCCGGCGGGAAGTGCTTGACGTGCTTGCGAGGCAGTCGCTCTTTCCTTTGACCATCGAAGACGCCAAAAAAGGTCATATCGAAATTAAGCTGTTCAAAGCGAGAATCCCGGACATGCTTATTGCGCAAACCTTAACGCAGTTGGCGGACCTTTTGGAGAACGGCGTTCCGGTGCTCTCGGCGTTTCAGGTGCTCGTCAAGCAGGCGACCCATCCGGCACTCAAGGAAGTTGTAACCGATTTACACGACCGCGTCGCCGACGGCGAAGCGATTGACAGTGCGTTCGCCGCACACCCGAAGGTATTCAACGATTTGACGATCAGTATCATTCGCGCCGGAACCGAAGGTGCGTTTCTCGAAGACGCTCTGAGACGGACCGCTCGATTTCTCGAAGTCCAGGGGGAACTGCGATCAAAGATTATCGGGGCGATGATCTATCCGATTATCCTCCTGATTATCGGAATCAGCATGGTCCTGGTTCTCGTCCTGTTTTTCGTTCCGCAATTTCAGGTGATGTTCGATACCGTCGAAGAACGAGGCGGTACATTACCGTTTATGACGATTGCACTCCTGAAATTCCGGGTATTCTTATTACGATATTACCATTACACTCTCATCGGCGGTACAACCGTGTTTCTTTGGTTGTGGATACAGATGTCCACGGCTTGGGGCAGGCGTTTCCTGGATCGCTGGAAACTCAAATTGCCGGTCGTCGGGCAAATTTTTCTCGAATCCGCCGTTTCGCGGTTTTGCCGTGTGTTCGGCACGCTTTTGGAAAACGGCGTCCCGATTTTACGGGCATTGGAAATTTCCAGCACTTCAACCGGCAACGTGATCCTTTCCGACGCGATTCTCAAGTCGGCGGACAACGTGTCGTCCGGCGAATCGCTCTCCAGACCGCTTGCCGAGACCGGAATTTTCCCGCCGCAGGTAATGGCAATGATTACGGTGGCCGAGGAATCGAACACCCTCGAATCCGTTTTGCTTAGTGCCGCCGATACGATTGAACGTGGTACGACACGCCGTTTGGACATGCTCATCCGATTGCTTGGACCGATGATGCTTCTCGGAATGGGCGTTGTCGTGTTGGTCATTATTCTCGCACTTCTGGTTCCCATCTTCCAGATTATTTCGCAGTTGCAGTTATAGGAATAACGGGCAAGACGCTCCCGCTTTTCGCAAAATTTGCTCTTGAAAAATCTTTCCTGATCGGTTACTCTTCGGTAGCTTTATCGCCTTTTGCCCTAAAAATATGCGCTTATTCCGTTCCCGACTGATGATTTTGGTTGCGATGGTCGCCCTGTCGATCGCGCTCCTCCTCTATTTCATCGAATTGGCCCCCAAAAACGTTGCGAGGCAATTCGCAAGCCAATTGGAGACCGCGTCCGAAAAAGAGGTGGAAGAAATTCTCGGACGGTTGGAACGCTTGGGATCGGCGGGAATTCCGGAACTCGTCCAAAGTTTAAGCTCGTCCCGAAGAGTCGTCGTTCTCGGATCGAAAAACGTTCTCGAACAGGAATTTCAGCGGTGGACGCAACAGGAAATCCAGAAATCCGCCGGCTCTCACTACCTTTTGGCGAAATCGCTTTCGGAAAACCTGGACCGGTTCGGACCGACCTCCCGATTGATTGCGGCGTCGTTTGCCCAGCGAACCCTTCGAACACTGCTTGTGGCTTCGAATCACGACCCAATCGTCAAACGACTCAAAACGATTGATTTTTGCGAAGACATTCTCCAAAAAACGGAAGGCGAACGAAGCGTCGCGGGAAATCCGGTACGCTTGGACGAAATGTACATGATTGCCGGAAGCGGAGAACCGCTCCTGCTTTACCCGCCGGACCCTTTTGACGAGCAACTCATCCTTGCCGCCAGTGAGCGAAACAGCGCGACGCGGCCTGATCGTTCCCGGCCCGGTGCTCCAGACCGAAACAATTCCGTGCCGGGGTTTTACGATCCTTATTCGAGTCCCCGAGCGGAACTTTTGTACGCCGTTCACCAATCGCGGCTCAGTTCCGTCATGGAACCCAGTCTGCCGATCCAAGCGGAACAACCGGTACTCGACCGGCTTACCGGGCTGGAGCGGTTGGCTTACCAAAACGTGATCGACAATCGTAACCTGGATTCCGTTGACGGTGAAACGTTCCAAAAATCGCAAGTTGCCGAACGAATTGCGTCGCAGTTTTTGCCGGACGAGGCGGACAAGATGCCTGTGGTTCCGGAAGAAGAACCCCTGTCGCCGTTGCCGATTTACGAACCGAATCCGCTCCAAACGGGGGTGGAAAAAACCGATTTGGGAAAGACGCCGCCTGAAGAAATTCCCAATTTGCCGACCTCGGAGTTGATTCGACTTTTACACCACCCGAACCGAGCGGTGCAGGCGATTGCGGAAAAACGGCTCCGCGATCGGGAACGTTTTCAGGATGAGCACATTGCGCTTGCTTACCGTCTGCATCACCCGGACGTCGAAATTCGCAAAGGGATGACGGATGCGCTGGTTCGTGTTCCGTCGGTTTACCCGGTCCCCTGGCTTATGGAAATGTTGCGGGACAACGATCCGGAGGTCCGTTTGGCGGCGGTTACGTTCATTGCGACCACGAAGGACAAGACGCTCTTCCAGGAAGTTTTGGATAGGGTCAAAAAAGACGACGATCCCCGTATTAGCGGGTTGGTTGAAAAACTCGAACGAATTCAAAAACTGTGAACAGACGGCAGACGGCAGACGGCAGAAGGCAGACGGCAGACGGCAGACAGCAGTCGGAACAC
>CAZNVM010000253.1:0-10753 GCA_964576215.1 uncultured Planctomycetaceae bacterium | reverse complement strand
GGGTTTCAATAACAAAGTGAAATTGACGATGAGAAAAAGCTACGGTTTTCGCACTGAAAAAACGCTCGAAACCTCGTTATATCATGCTCTTGGCAAGCTGCCGGAGCCAGAATTTACCCACAGATTTTGGTGAGGAGGCGAAAAAAATGAAAGGTGCCGACTGCCAATTTATCCGATTTGGTACGTTCCGTCAACGATAAGTTCCCGATAAACAGGGCCGCGAGAGTAAGCGGTTTTGGCTCATTCATTCGCCAACGTTCTCGCAATCGGGCTGTGGATCACGGTCCAGACGGCGGCGATGTTGGAAAGGAATCCGATGGTGAACATGCCGACGCAGACCGGGACCGCTTGCTTGAGCAGCATGAGCGGCGAACCGGTCGCTTGGGGAAGCAAGGCGAACATCGCCGCGAACAGGCCGACGGTTAGTCCCAAAAGAAGCAGCATCAGACTTTCCAACACCACCAGGCGGACAATCCGTGCCTTGCCGAACCCGATGGCTCGGAGCACCGCCAATTCCTTACGCCGCTGAAGGACGTTCCGAAGTTGCACGATTCCGAGGCCGAACGTGCCAAGAATCAAACCGAATCCGCCAAGCGAGCGGAACGTCGAAAGGTAAGTGTTTTGAATCGCAAAAAACCGGTTCAACCGGTCCGTCGTCCGTTCCATCGTCAAACCGTAATCGCCGAGAACATCCATGAGGATACGCTGGAGCTCGGCTTCCTGGGCAAAATCTCCGTCAATTAGGAAATACCGATACCCGCTCACCTCCGGGAAGAGTTCAAGCAGATTCCTTTCACCCATGATAATGTCCCCCTGTAACACCGAATTGGAGAGCAACGCGACGACTTTACAGCGAATGACCGAACCCAGCCCGTCCTCCATTTCGTAAATTTCGCCTTCCCCTTTGTATAAGTGTAACGAATACATCGCCGTATTAGTGTCAAGGATAACCGGCACCGTTGGGATACCGTCGGTGTCGTACTCGATTTCTTTGTCAAGCAAATACCATTTTTTCATTCCGAATTTTCGCCAGTGTTGGAAATCATTGGCGTCAAGTCCAAGAATTCGTGGCGTCGTCGGTTGGTAAAGGTTTAAACAACCCGCACTATCGCCGCTGCGAACTCGTAGTGGAAACACCTCGATCTTACGTTCTTCCAAAAACTCCGCATCTTTCGGTTGCATCGCAAGTTTTTCCCGACCTTCTTTGGTGTTCAGATCGAAATATATGGGCAACCGGGTTTCCGCAATCCACGAGAAGTTGCCGGTTCCCAACCGTTCGGGCCGAAATCCCTCAAATTCGCCGATTAACGGTCGGTCGTCCTCGTCGAGATGAAATGCCCCGACCGCAAGCACTAAAAATGAGGTTGATGCCAAAAGCCCGATGCAAAGCATACTTCGTAGCGAATTGCGAGCGGCGTTGGATGACGCCAGATTACCGAGTGTTTTCAATGATGTAATTTTTTTCGTGAATCGATCGTGAATCTCTTTCACGCCCAGCATCAAAACGCATATTCCGATGCCGAAAAATGATCCCCCCCGTACCGCCTGGTCTTGTACCGTAAAGCCGATGGTCATCAATATCACAACCACGAAAGAAAAAACAAATACGATTGGTCTTACCGTCCAGAAATTGTTTCGTGCGGCACGAACGGGTTTCACTTGCTCTTCGATGGATGCACGCAAATTTTGAGGGCAATTTTTTTGCCTCCAACGGAGGCGCACAAGGTAGCCAGGGGTGAGGCGTACTCGCCGAACCCCTGGAAATGAGTTTCTAACAATCTTTGCACCCCAACGGGGTGCCATAGTACCACGGTTTGTGCGTCTCCGTTGGAGGCGAGTTTTCTTGGGCGACACCAACCGGGGGTTCACGGGGTACCGCTCACCCCCGGCTATCTTGTTTTGCCCCGGTGGGGCATTCCGTCTGAAATTACGTACACCCTCTTCGATATTCCCCCGCATCAACTGCAACACGGTAAACCTTTTTAACCCTTTCAGCGTCAAGAGTATGACGAGGAACGCCAGGAAAAACGTACTGAAAAAGCCGGCGAAGAGGCTTGAAGCGGTGATGTGGAGGGACAGGAAGGGGACGGTGATCGCATCGATCCACCAGTGGTGCAGGCCGTAGATCATCAGTTGGGCATAAGCGATTCCAAGCGGGACACCACAAAACGCCCCGATCAGCGCGAGGATTCCGCCTTCCATCGCACAAAGCCGCCAAATCTGACGCCGCGTCAACCCGACGGCAAGCAGAAGCCCCAACTGCGACGCTTTTCGCTCAATCGAAAGCCGAAACAATAACGCCAGTAGCATCAAAGCGGACGCAATAATGAAAAAACTAAACGCCAAAAACAACAGGTTAAACGGCGTCGTCCCCTGTGAGGCTTTCAAACCAAGCTCCTTGACCGGAACGAAGGAAAGGCCGAAAAGAGAGGATAGAGGATAGAGGATAGAAGATAGATGTTCTTCTCTATCCTCTATCCTCAATCCTCTATTCTCTAACACAAACGTCGTTGTGTTACCAAACCGGCTTGCCCAGAGTTTGCGACCGGTTTCCAGAGAAACGAACGCCTTTGGTGTCGTTCGGTGAGCGTCCCAGTAGTTTTCGTCTTTTTTGCGGATTCGCTTGGCGTCAAACGGGAACGGTGGATTCCAGTCGGCCAGCGATTTTTCGTCCGTAACACCCTGAATTTCCGGGACGAGATTCGGATCATTTGCGATTCCCCGCATCGGGACGATTTGCGACACCGTGAGCGTTGCGGTCGCTGTTCGAACCTGCCCGTGAAAACTTTCCGGCTCGAAATACGTGACATCAATCGTATCGCCGATGCTTACGCCAAGATCGTCCGCCGTCCAATTGTTGAGGACGATTTCGTCCGGCCCAATTTTCACGGTGGTGTCACCCAGGTCAAGTTCATCCAAAGCGGCGGTAAGCGAGTATGGCGTCTCCTTGTCCCGGAATTTGAGCGATTCCGCAAAGTACACCAGCACCGGCCTGGCGTCAGGTAAAATTTCCGCAATCGCTTCCGCTTGGGCTTTGGTAAACAACAACTTCGCCGACTTGATGTAGGGGCCGTCGGTGATGATGCCCAGGTCGGATAGACGGTAGACAGCAGATTGCAGATTGCAGAGATTTTCTGCCGTCTGCCATCTGCCGTCTGCCGTCTGTCTGCCGTCTGCTGTCTGCCGTCTGCCGTCTGTCAATACGACAGTATTGACTTTCCCCGGCGTATCGAGTTGCGTCCGGTCTTGGAGCCAGTGGAGCGGGACGATGGCCAGCGGCTCAGGCTTTTGATCGGCCTGAAGCGAAAAGCGTCCGAGTCCCTGGTTCGGCAGGATGTCGTGAACCGTGAGCCGCTTGCGAAACCGCGTCTCTTCCCGACGGCCAAGCGAACTGTCCGCCGGGATCAACTCCGGCTTTGACACCCAAAGCGAAATGACGGTCTCCCCTTTTTCGGCAATTCCCAAAATGTCGGCGAGTGCCTGGTTGATGACCACCTGATCGCGGCTCCACGTTGACGGTTTGCCGCCCGGCGGTGTGAAAAAATCCCAAAAATCGTCGCTGCAACCGAGAAGCGTGACGCCGGTGGTTCGGTCTTCATACTTCGCTCCGGCAGGAAGCATTATCAAAGCGGCCGCTTGGAACGGATTGGTCGGATCGTCGGTGATCTCTTGGGCAATCTCTTCCCGAACGAAATTGTCGCCGGTCATCACATAATCGACCGGACCGAGCCGATCAAGCGTCAAATCCCGAAGCGACCCACGCATGGAATCACCGACCAGCAATGCCCCGGTCAGCACCGCCGCCGCGATAATGACCCCGAATGCCACCGCAAGCTGCATGGCGAGGTCGTGTTTGATCGATTGGTAAATAAAATGAAACATTTCCGAATTATGAAGATTGTCTGAACCTGGATTTTCACGAGATTTCCACGATGGACAGGATTAAAAAAATCATGGTAATCATGAAAATCCAAGTTCAGACAATCAAAAAAAATCCGGCTTTTGACGAGAAATCGAAAGCCGGATGTACGAAATCAATCAGAGAAGAAACAATCGGTTAGACCATTTCCTTGAGAGCTTTCAGCGGACGTACGCGAATCTTCTTATGAGCGGGCTTGGCGGGCCGATCATAAATGGCACCCGTCAGCGGGTTCTTGACGCCCTTTTTCGCCGGCTGGGCTTTGACCAACTTTTTGTCAATCTTAATCAAGCCTGGTAGCACAAACGCTCCAGGGCCTTTCTTCCCGAGGCTTTTCTTGATTTCTTCGCACAAAGCGGCGACCACGGCATCGACGTCCTTTTTCGCAAGACTGGTAGCCTCGGCGATATTGGCGACGATTTGGGTCTTCGTGAGCGGGCGTTCAGCTTTCGATTCAGCTTTACTCATTAAATGTCCTCCCTGAAAATAAGGGTTAAAGGAAAATGGGGAAATGTGAAGCGGGCATTGTAACCCTGTTGACACTTAAAAACAAGAGGGAAAACGGAATTTTGGAAAAATTTTTCAAAAAAGTTCGTCGCCGTACCCGGTACGGCGATCACTTAAAAATCCTCCAGAAGAATCTCTCCCAAATCTTCCGGCAACGGTTCAAGGTCCGGCAGGCTCGATTCCAGTTTGCCAGGTAATGGTGCTATGGGATTCAATTTGAGAGGCGAACTTTCCCCTTTCACCTTGCTGTAATAGTGAGTGGAATCTTCCTGAATGGAATGTGTGTCGATTCCGTCGCAGATCATCTCCGCACGAACTTTTTTCTTACCGGGCACACTCGATTGAGCCTTGATTTTCAGCACCACCGATTGCTTGGGATTGACGACCGGTATGGTGTCGAAAAAGACCTGACCGTCGCTCATCTCGGGATTCGCTTTGCCCCCTTCGACGTCAAGCGGAGTGACACCTTCGGCGAACACGGCGATCACCTGGACGTTTTCCGCCGGCTTGCTTCCGCGATTCGTTACGGTAATTCTATGGTAAGCGGCCTTTCCGACT
This sequence comes from uncultured Planctomycetaceae bacterium, assembly GCA_964576215.1. Classification (GTDB taxonomy): domain Bacteria; phylum Planctomycetota; class Planctomycetia; order Pirellulales; family Thermoguttaceae; genus JAVBSX01. The sequence continues at coordinate 5,769 of CAZNVM010000253.1, read as the reverse complement.
TCGACCGGTCCTTGCGGGTTCTCCAGTCTCAGCACGAGATCGGCAATGGCCTCCACTTGTGTCACGGCAACGGCAGCCGCACTCAAGCCGGTTCTTTCCGTTGCGGAAATGTTGACTTGACTTGTCCCCGAACGTTTCATTTCGCAAACAAGGGTGCAGATGAACTCTTCCCCCACCGGAATCGTGTCAACCGTCCAGATCACCTGGTTTTGAAGCGTGGAAATGACCCGCCCGTTTCCCTGATGGGAAACGTACTTGACGTTGGACGGTATCACCGCTTTGATTTCGACGTTTTGAGCCTGGGCCGTTCCCGTGTTTTGAACGACGATTCGGTATTCGCTCTGATTATCGACGAACTGCATTTCCGGAGCTTCGACAAACGCGACCAATTTCGGACGCAAAACCTTTACCGTGCGCTTCGCTTCCGCTTGCAGACCAAACGGACCGGACGCCTGGACGACAATATCGATTTTGTCCGGTTTGTTCGCATCCACCTCAATAGTCAGAGGTTTCTCCTGACCCGCTTTGAGCGGTCCAAGCGGTTCGGTTTCCGAATCCCCCTGCTCGTCGAGAAGCGTCAAATAAACATCTTCGGCATCACCGTTTCCGGTGTTTTGAATCCGAAGCCGAAACATCTCTTTGGTTCCCCATTGCATTTCCGACGGCCCTTCGAGCGACATTTCGAGTCGCGGCTCCAGAACGTCGACGACCAACTGTGAAACCGGCGGCTTGAACGTGTGGTCCCAGCTCATCGTGAGAGCTTTCCGTTGACGCGGAATCAGGTGAATCACGAGTTGCTGCGATTCCCCCGCTTCCAAACGGTCAATGTTCCAGCTTACAAGATTGGTCTCGTCGTCTTTGGGTTCAACCGAGGTTGCACCGACTTTCGGATCGAACGATTGAATCTCCGCCCAAACCGGAAGTTCGACGGACAACACGACCTGTTCGGCAACGGCTTCACCACGATTGGTAATCGTGAATTGGTAGGGGGATTCCTGGCCGACGATCCGCTTTTGCGAACCGGTCATCTCAACTTCAAGTACGGCAACGCCGGACCTCCGATTGGATTTGACGATGGGCGATTCCAGCAGCCTTCCCGTGGGAACTCTTTCAATGCTGGTATTCTGTTTGCTCGAAGAACCGCCGATCTTTCTTGGGCTGGTTTCGATCACGGTTTCCCTGTCGTTTTCGAATTCTTCGCCGCCGTCCTCACCGGTAATGACAACGGATTTCGATTCAACGGAACCGTCCTCATCGTAGAATTCTTCTTCCAGAGGTTCCGTTTTCACCGTGTTTTTCGCTTTGCTCTTTTGAGAAGGCGTTACCGTTTCGATCACTGCCGGTCTTTGCCGTTCATTTGACGGTGAAACGGTTGGAACGGCGATCTTCGGAGCGGCTTCACGTTTGGTTTTGGCAATCGGTTCTTCAACCACCTCTTCTTCCTCATCAATTTCGGCAACGTAGGATTTTTTGGTCGTGCTAAGACCCACTTTTGAAGAACTCGCGATTTTGCTTGTTTCGAGAGAATCCGCACCGTTCCTGGAAACGAGGCTTGTTTCCCTGCGTTTGAGCATTTGGTCCCGGGAATCGGTCGTTTCCTCGAAAATCCTCTCCCGAAAACGATCCAATTGTCTGAACGTTGCTTCTTCCGATTCTCTGGGAGCCGCGGCTTCCGGCGAAAACGTCGTTTCCCTCGCCGGAACCCGGTTGACGGCGGCCACCGCTCCAGGATTGGCATAGGTATTGTTATTGTTTTGAATCTGTGGCGTATTTTGCGGCGGTACTTGCGGCTGCGGTTGCACTTGCGGTTGCGCTTGAGGTTGCTGGGGATTAGCCGGACCGTGATTGTGGACGTGTTGCTGCGGTTGCTGGGGCGGATTCTGTACCGGAGCCGGTTCACCGATTCCGAACAAATTCTTGAAAAATGTCGTTGCCGGTTTAGGCTGATTTTGCGGTTGAGCGTGCTGGTGTTGGTGTTGCGGTTGCTGTTGTCCCAACACGACGGAACCACCGGCCAGCAAAATTCCAAAAACGAGAGAACGCAATATTTTACGAGGCATAGTCCACTTCCTTTCGGAAAAGACAGGGAGGGGAGATAATTATGAATTACGAATTATGAATTACGAATTACATAGTTAAAAACTGTCATTCGAAAAGACATTATCCGCCTTCTTCTCTCCGAGTTATCGACTATACCGTTTGTGCGGGTTTAGAGATATTTGCCAAATTCTACGATCACGTAAAAAAAATGGATTTCGTAAAATTCACCAGCTTCACAAAAAGAACCGGTTAGAAAGAATGGGTAAAATAGGTAGCAGATGACAGACGGCAGATAATTTTTCTGAAGCCTGCCGTCTGCCGTCTGCCGTCTGCCGTCTGTTACCTTCCAGCCGTCTGCCACCTGAAACCTATTTCCTGCTCAAGCACACGAACGTTCCTTTTTTATTGCTGACAATGGTGTCCGGGATGCCGTCGTTGTTCAAATCAACGGCGACGACCTGCGTTCCGACGCCGCTGTCGTCGTCAATGACGTGCGGAGTGAACGTTGCCCCCCCTTTGCCGTCCCGCTTGAGTTCGAACCAGCAGATAATTGCCGGAGCGTTCGGTTCCTTGTCCCCTTTCGAACCGTGCGCCCAGAAACGCTTGCCGGTTACGAAATCGGTCAATCCGTCGCCGTTCATATCAATCGCGTAAAACGCATGGAGCTGACTAACACGGAAGTCCGACGAATTCTCGTCCGGCGTTGCGGAAAGAATTTCATTCTTTTCCCAAGTGATTTCGCCGTCCGCCGAGCGGATTTGCTTGTACCAGTAAAGCCCGTAAAGATGGCAATGCCAAGCGGTAACAATATCGTTGAGTCCGTCGCCGTCAACGTCGTAGACAAGCATTTGAGCGGCAGCGGGGACGAAATCGTACGGATGAAACTTCCACGGTTCACCTTCGACAATCTTTTCCGGCTGTTCCCACCAACCGATTGCTTCGACCAGGTCCACTCGTCCGTCGCCGTTGATGTCGCCGAAACCGATTCCGTGCGTATAACGTTGATACCGGCCGCTTTTTCCGGTAACGGCGTGAAATTTCCATTGCGGTTCGCCGTTTTCGACGGTCCAGGTTCCAAAACCGAGATAATCGTTCATGTTAAAAACCGGTCCTTTTTGACCTGTGCCGAGGATGTCGCCCCACATCGGCGATTCATTACCGAGTTCCTCCAGGGCAAGGTGTTTTTTCCAATGGCCACCCTGTCCTTTGGGGTTTTCAAACCAATAGGAGGTCATACCGGGGTGCGGGCAAACAAAGTAATCCGGCCACCCGTCGCCGTTGAAATCGTCGACGTAGACGAGGAAGTTATCCGAATACGCTTCGGGGTTGACCGCTTCCGGCGGGTAGATTTCATGTTTAACTTTGAAATCAGGCCCTTCGTACCAATACGGTCCGGCGACGATGTCGAGGTGTCCGTCTTTATTGAAATCGCCGTAATTGGCTCCTTCGGCGTAAAAAACATCGCTAAGCACAATTTTTTCGAACTTGGGCGGTTCCGCCGCAAACGCCGCCGAACAGACGGCACCAAGAAGCAACAGGCAAAGGTAAGGCAATTTTTTCATTCCATCAGCTCCATAAAAAGGTTAATTTTCCAAGGAAACGCCAAGTCGAGTGACGCTCCAACATTTCATCAACGCCTATTCTAACGGAAAGTAGTGGTAAAAAACAATCGGGGGGCTGAAATTCAGTCTGCCTTTTTTGGTGATTTTTGAGTCCCTCAGCTTGTCTTGTCAACAAAAATAAGGTAAAAAATCCGATGATTAACCATCTCCACTTGTTTGTCAAATGATTCAGACGTTACCTAACATCGCAGCTACACCCATTTTTTTCATTTTTCCAAACATGTTAAAGCCAATTTTTTTCCTTGTGATTCTTTTCTCGGCCTCCGCACTGTTCGCCGAGGATGCCATATTGCTGGCCATCAAGACCGATTGGGCCGCTCAGGAGCGTCGGTTTGGCCGCGAACCGGGTAGCCTTGAGGCGATTCAATCCGCTCTGGACCGAATGGAAAAACTTACCGGTGTCTCCAGCGACACCATCGCCGCTTTCCGCGAGAAAAGCCGATCCTATGATTCGCTTTCCAAAGCGGAAAGGATGAAACTTTACGAATCAGTGAAACTCTACGGGCGTGAAGCCGCCTTATCGCAGTCGGTGATCCCTGACAGGCCGCTTTTGTTCCTCAAGCAACGCCGGTTCGTTTGTCAGATGATCCATGAGTACATCGGGTACTATTACGATTACGGCGGTGTCACCGGCGGCGGAATCTATATCCTCGAAGAGCCGGGCAAGTCATTCAAGACCCGTTGCCTCACGGAAAACCTGTTGCCGCAGGGGTCGTACAGCTCGCCGGCCCTTTCCTATGACGGGAAAACGGTCTATTTCGCTTTTTGCGAGGTCCAGGACCGGGAGCGGTCGCGAGGGTTGTTCAACAACTGGCGTTCACTGCCGGACGCAAAGGACGTACCCGAAGAGTTCAACTGGAAATCGCCGAATCGTCGCGGGTTTCATATCTACGCCATCGATATTGACGGGACGAATCTGCGGCGATTGACGGACGGGACTTATGATGATTTTGATCCCTGCCCGCTTCCTGATGGGCGGATCGCTTTTATGTCGTCAAGGCGGGGGGGATATTGCCGTTGCAATAATCCGTTTGAGCCGCTTCCGACTTATACCCTTCACGTGATGGACGCTTATGGGGGGAACATTCAAACGCTTTCCTGGCATGAAACGAACGAGTGGAACCCTTCGGTGCTGAATGATGGGCGGATTGCTTATACCCGCTGGGATTACGTGGACCGGTCTGCCGCCCATTTTCACGGGCTTTGGGCAAGCAACCCGGACGGCACCTCGCCGGTGGTGTTATTCGGAAACTACACGATGGAACTCAGCGTCGCCTTTCAGCCTCGGTCGATTCCGAACTCGAATAAAATCGCGTTCATCGCCGGGGCACACCATGCGATGGTTGGTGGTTCGCTTGTTCTGTTTGACCCAGTCAAGGCGAAGTACGACCAGGTGACAGGCGAAGATAGCTTTGATTCGCTTGAACGTTTGACGCCGGAGGTCTGCTTCCCGGAAACGTCGGAAGGGTGGCCGGATTCGTATTACAGTTCTCCTTGGCCGCTTTCGGAGGATCATTTTCTCATTGCGTTCAGTTATCAGCCGCTTCCGGCGTTTGGGACGGGTTACCTGGAAGACTCGAAATCGGGCCTTTATTATTACGACCGGTTCGGGAATATGGAATTATTGTACCGCGACTCTGACATTTCCTCGGTGGCCCCGATCCCGCTTGGAGCGAAAGCGGTGCCGCCGATGCTCCCGTCGGTTCTCGACCCGGAACTGGCGGAAGAGAACGAAGGGGAATTCCTGTTGACCGATGTCACCATGAGTCATTTTCCGCTTCCTGAGAATCGTCCGGTGAAGACGCTTCGCATTTTCGAGGTGTTGCCGAAGGTTGGGTCACACGTTGCGAACCTCCCGAAACTGGGGTACGCCAACGCCGAAAGTGCCCGAAAGTACCTCGGCGAAGTCCCGGTCGAAGAGGACGGGTCCGCCTTTTTCCGGGCCCCTGCCGAAGTGCCGCTCTACTTCCAGGCGGTCGACGCCGAAGGGAAAGCGGTGCAATCAATGCGCAGCATCACCTACCTGCAAAAAGGGGAACGCCGCAGTTGCGTGGGGTGCCATGAACCGCTTTCCTCAACGCCGGACCGGGCGATCACGGTCAAAACG
>CAZNVM010000252.1:0-6643 GCA_964576215.1 uncultured Planctomycetaceae bacterium | reverse complement strand
CGGGCGATTTCATGGTACACTCTGTTTGGTCGTTTGTTGGGCAAAATGTGTTGCGATTCCGTCGCAACTTGTTCAGTAACAACATCTTACCACAAACGACCAACTTTAAAACCACCCACCCTATGAATTATTCGGGATAGTAATGGCAGCCGGGAACGGAGCGCAGCGCAGTAACCGGATTTCCCCGCGATTCGGTCCGGTCGCTTCACTCCGTTGCGCTCCTGGCTGCCATTTCATCGCCAACTTCTTAGCGGCCTGCGTTACCACCGGGGGCACCGCTTACTCTGATTGGCTTACTTTTTCGCAGCGGCTTCCATTTTTTCGGCCTGTTCGGCGGCTTGTTCGACGGCACCGACATACATAAACGCCTGCTCCGGAAGATGGTCCCACTTGCCGTCAGCGATTTCCTCGAAGGAGCGGATCGTCTCTTCCAGCGGCGTGATTTCGCCCGGCTTGCCGGTGAAAACCTCGGCAACCAAAAACGGTTGCGACAAGAACCGCTCCATACGGCGTGCCCGGTGGACGACGAGTTTGTCCTCTTCCGCCAGTTCATCGACGCCGAGAATCGCGATAATATCCTGCAATTCCCGGTATCGTTGGAGCGTCTGCTGCACCCGCCGGGCACAAGCGTAATGCCGTTCTCCGACGTACTGCGGATCCAAAACGCGGCTGGATGAGGCGAGCGGATCGACCGCCGGATAAATTCCCTTTTCGGAAATCGCCCGTTCCAAGTAGATAAAGGCGTCCAACTGTCCGAACGCCGTCGCCGGGGCCGGGTCGGTCGGGTCGTCCGCCGGAACGTAAACCGCTTGGACCGAGGTGATCGCCCCTTTGCTCGTCGACGCGATTCGTTCCTGCAACGCCCCCATTTCCGACGCCAACGTCGGCTGATAACCGACAGCGGAAGGCATACGGCCCAGAAGTGCGGAAACCTCCGAACCGGCTTGAGAAAAACGGAAAATGTTGTCGATAAACAAAAGCACATCGGTTCCCGTTGCGTCCCGGAAATACTCCGCCATGGTCAACGCCGAAAGAGCGACTCGAAGGCGTGCTCCCGGCGGTTCATTCATCTGACCGAACACCATGGTCGTTTGCTCAATGACGCTACGGCCCGTATTGCCGATTTTCGCTTCCTGCATTTCAAGCCAAAGGTCGTTTCCCTCACGGGTTCGTTCGCCGACCCCGGCAAACACGGAACTTCCGCCGTGAGCACTGGCGATTCGGGCGATAAGCTCCTGCAAGATAACGGTTTTGCCCAAACCTGCCCCGCCGAAAAGGCCCGCTTTACCACCGCGAACGAACGGCGTGAGAAGGTCGATCACCTTGATTCCGGTAACGAACACTTCGGTACTGGTCGAAAGGTCGGTTACTTTCGGGGCCGGTTGGTGAATCGGGCGGTATTCCGTCGCGTTGACCGGGCCTCTTTTGTCAATCGGTTCGCCAAGCAGGTTAAAGACGCGGCCCAGGGTTTCCTTACCGACCGGAACGGCGACCGGGGCACCGGTGTCGAGACAATCCATCCCGCGAACCAAGCCATCGGTGCTTCCCAAGGCGACGCAACGGACCCGACCACCGCCGAGGTGTTGTTGAACCTCACCGGTCAAGCGAATATTGATCCCTTTTTGATCGCTTTCGATCTTGATGGCGTTGTAGATTGCCGGGAGCTTGTCCTCAGGAAACTCCGCGTCGAAAGTGGAACCGATGACCTGGGTAATTTTACCGAAAACTTTATCCATTGTTGCGACCATTGTTCACTCTGAAATAAATTGTGAGGGATAATAAGAAGAAAACACACCTGTATTATAACCTCTATTTGGTGTCTTTGACAGGTATGGGGAAAAATATCTGGAAAAGCAATGGCCTTCCGGCTTCTTCAGGAGGATTGCAAAGTCGCTTTTTTCCTGGGAACGCAGGCTTCCAGCCTGCCAGTGAGTTCGTAGGCATCCTAACCTGTGCAAGGGCGGTTCCGCAACCGTCGCGCAGGCTGGAAGCCTGCGTTCCCAAGGACTTTGCAATCCTCCTGCTGGCTTCTTTAGCCCCCTTTACTTTACGGGAATCCCCATTATAATTCCCCGCTCGAGTCTCGATCCATTTGAATCGCTTCTGTTTCAGCCGTCTCTTTCGGGAGACTGAGTGTTTATTATGACCATCGACAAAAGTTTAAAAGTTCGCAAAGGGATTACCCGATCCCGCAATGTTCTTACCCGCGCCGAGCGTATCACCCGCTTGCAGGATCAGGACCGTTGGACAGAAGCCGACGGACCGTTCGGGTTGCCGAAAGTTCGCGTTTACAAAGTCGTCTTGAAGAAGAAGAAAAAGAAGAAAGGCGAAGAAGGGGACGCCGTAGCTGCCGCAACTCCTGCGAAGGGAAAGGCCGTGAAAGCCGCGACAAAGTCCAAATCCGACGAAAAAGGGAAGCAGACCGCAAGACGGTAAACACGCTCTTCAGGGCAACGGGAATAAGCGGTGACCTCCGAGTGGGGGTGCCGCCTGTTATTGTGCGCCTTACAAATGTCCGGGAAGCGACCGGATCGAACGCCGGGGTAATCCGGTCGCTCTTTTATTCTTGCGGAGGTTTTCCGACGATGACAACGGAATTGATCCCGACCATGCCGAAAGAATTATTGAGAATGTAATCAATTCGTTCCGCTTTTTTCTGTGTGCCGATCACAAGATTGTCAATCGCACACTCTGGGTCGAGTTCGTCGCAATTGATCGTCGGATGCACGATTCCGTCTTCAAACGCCGGCAGATTTCCGGCCAGTTCCAAAACGCCCGCCGCTCCCATCGCGTGTCCGATAAAACTCTTCGTATTATTGATGTACGTTTTCTTCGATTGTCCGAAAATGTTGCGAATTGCCTGAATTTCCTGAGCGTCCCCTTGTGGTGTTGCAGTAGCGTGTGTACTGACAATACCGATTTGCTCCGGTGCAAGCCTGGCCCGGTCGAGAGCTTTTCTCATACATTGCTCCTGTCGCTCGGGATTCGGAAGTACGAAATCGGTTGCGTCGGAATTCATTGCGTATCCGACGATTTCGCCGAGGATTTTTGCGCCCCGTTTTTTCGCGTCGTCAAGCCGTTCCAACACGTAAACGCAACCTCCCTCCGCGACGACGATTCCGTTACGGTTTTTGTCGAACGGCCGGGACGCTTTCGCCGGATCGGAGTGTGACGCCAATGCGTTTTGAGCGGCAAACGCGGCGAAGATGCCGAACGTGTGAATACTCTCCGAAACGCCGCCGGCCAGAGCAATATCGACTTCGCCGAGAAGGAGCTGCTGAACTCCTTGAATGATCCCGGCATTGCCCGCCGCACACGCCGCCCCCAAACAATAATGCGGCCCCGTGATACCAAGGTTGAGCGTGACTTCGCCCGCCGGACTGTTCGCAACGGTTCGCGGATTATGGTGGTGCGACCACATCTTGCAGTCGTAATCGTACTGTTTGATGTTGTAAATTTCGTTTTCCGTTTCGACGTTGCCGTGTTCCGTGATACCAAGATAAACGCCGACGGACGATTTGTTACAGACCGCAAGATCAATCCCGGCGTCACGAATCGCTTCGTTGGCACAGTAAACGGCAATGCTCCCGGCCCGGGTACCGCGGCGAACGTCCTTACGGCTTTGGTATCGCGTCGCATCGAAATTGCAGATTCCGGCCAGTGTTTTGCCGAAGTAACGGATTTCGTAATCCTGAACGCCGCTCTTCCCGGAAAGAAGCGCAGCGCGGTATTCGGCCAAATTGTTGCCGTTGGGCGAAGTCAGCCCGAGACCGGTGATGACGATACGTGTTTTCATCTCTGAAAGTAATCCCCCGGAGGGTGGCCCTCGTAAAAAAATTGTTACTCAAACCGTAAGGAACAGTATAAACATCCCGAATTACAGAGTCCAGGGTGCCCGAATGGGTCGTGACACCATTTTTCTTCCGGCGTCGGGAACGCTGATAAACTCGAACTTGAGCGGATCCCAGGAGACTTTGGAATTCGTCCGAACCGCAATGTCGCACAGGTGACTGATGATGTCGCTCCGAACGGATTCTTCAAGTGTGGTGACGGCCCGTTTTCCTTCCTTGATCGCCAAAATGAAGTCGGCCTCGTGATTGACGCTTCGACTCGGTTGCAATATCGACGGTGCCGATTCGTCGAAGGAATCAAGAATCGCTGGATCGTTGGCTGCCAGACTGCCGCGGCGAACATCGATCCAACGTCCGTCTTCGCCGTGAAATTTCGTCATGTCGCCGCCGGTTTTGAACGAAAGCGGGGTGTCACCCAGCATGATGTTCATTTCCCAGTTCATTACGTTGTTGTAGAGACCATCAGTCGGGATCAATCCCGTTCCTTCTACGGTGATCGGTCCGGAAAGATCGGCGTCGCTTCCCCAAACCATAATATCGAGCGGGTGCGATCCCCAACCGGCCAGGTAACCGATGGAATAATCGTTAATGAAAAAATGTCCCGGATTGACACAACGATCAACCGTGTAGGGAGCTTTCGGTGCCGGGCCAAGCCAAAGGTCGTAATCCAACGTTGCCGGAACGGGAACTTCCTGCGTGGAACCACCGGCGGAGCCATTGGGAGCGGTTACTTCTATCGATTGGATTTTGCCGATGGCACCACGACGTACCAGTTCACAGCCGCGGTAACAGTGCGGTATGCTCCGCTGCTGTGTTCCGTATTGGAAGAGGAGATTGTTTTCCTTGAACAACTTTGCAATCGTCAAATCCTGTTCAATAGTTAATCCCAGCGGTTTTTGTACGTAAGCGTGAATCCCGCGTTTCCCGGCGTAAATGGCGGCGGGAACGTGCCAATGGTCCGGCGTGGCAATGACGACGGCGTCAACCTTTTCCTGGTCGAAAAGTTTACGGAAATCCGCGTATCCTTTTGCATTGGCAACGGCGGCAGCGGCGTCACGACGATCCTGGTAAGGGTCCGCCACAGCCACGGTCTGTGCTTCTTTGCAGGCAAGAACGGCTCCCAGATCGCCCATTCCCATCCCTCCGACTCCAATATGGGCAACGGTTACCCGCTCGCTTGGTGCCGCTTTCTCCTCCGTACCGAAAACGGAGCGGGGAACAATCATCGGAGAAGCTGCCGCTGCAATTGCCGCCTCTTTCAAAAGATCACGACGTGTCAGTTTTGTCATTGTGTTTCACCTTTCAATTGAATTTTTTAATACCATCAATTTTTCCAGCATTTCGTCGGAGAGTTGACAATCGACCAGCATCAACGTCTCGATCTGGTCCAGTGTACACAGTGCCTCGATTTTTTCAAGTGTCATCGGTGTCGCGGAAAAATCGAGTTTTTTCAGATTTTTGAACCGTTTCAACTGGAGAATTTCGTCCGCCGACGCATAATTTTTGGTCATTCCGAGCGTTTGCAAATTCGTAAACAACGGGGAGTCCGGTGCCAAATTGCTCACAAAGGAACCTCGCACAGGGAGTGCTCTTAGCGAGAGGGATTTCAGTTTCTTGAAATTCGACAGTTTTTCGAGCACCCGGTCGTTGATGGTGTACATTCTGGCAAACGCGAGACTTGTCATATTTTCCGACCACTGCGGATTGGCAAACAATTCTTCCCAAACCTCCGTCGGCACGGTCGCGTCCTCAACCGTCAAAGCGGTCAGATTCGGCAAGGCGGCAACGGCCCGGAGAACATCCGCATTGACACTTGCACCGCCGATTTTCAAGTCCGTCAGTGCCGTCATTTTCGTCAAATGTTGGTAATCCTCTGACGTGAGTTGATTGCAACCCCGCAAGTCCAAAGCTCGTAGCGATGAAAGCGAGCTGACCGATTCGAGACCGGGACCGCCGAGGGACAAATTCAGCAGGGCAAGATTGCGCAGCTCTTTCAAGTTACCCAGCGACGATAATCCCTGATCGCTCAACTTTGTTAATCGCCGAAGCGTCAGCCGCCGGAGATTTTTTAGCTTGCGGCTAAGGGCGTCAAGGTCGTCGTCCGTAGTGATCGTATCGACCAGGTACAATTCTTCCAGCGATGTGAGCGATTCCAGTTTTTTGAGCGATTGTTCGGACAGCGACGCGCCGGAAAGGGAAAGTTTTTTCAAACCGGTCAATTGTACGATTGCCGAAAACGCTTCGTCGTCGACGGAAGAGCGGTTTGCCGCCACGTCGACTTCGGTGACTTTTCCGGTTTGAGCGTCCCGAACGATCAAACCGCCGCATTTTTGTACGGTTTCCGCAACCGTCGCGTCACTTGCCTCGGTTTGCGGAAAAGGCCGGCAAAAACAAACGATCAGTAGCAGGAAAAAAAAACGGAAATTTCTGGACGGAATCATGAGGAAAGCGATCTGTTAGCGTCGGCAACTCTGCCCCATGCGGGAGCGGCGCGACGTCGGACATTGTACAAGCAAATTGTACAAGCAATGAGAGAAAAAAACAGTAACAATGGAAAATTGCAACCGCTCGGCGTGAGTGACCGGTTTGCCGTTTCGTTTTAATCCACCGTTTTCGTTCCTGGCTACCGTTTACATCAAGACGATTGCAAAGTTTAAAATATGCTGAATCCGAACATTTGGAGAGCTTTTCTGGGCGAATAGTGAAAATTTTCCGCCGTCTGAGTCAGGGGTTTACCCGGTACTTGGACCAAACGCAATACCGAAAGAGCGGCGTTTGTCAAAGCAATCCAA
>CAZNVM010000251.1:0-7288 GCA_964576215.1 uncultured Planctomycetaceae bacterium | reverse complement strand
ATCGAAATAGTACATCTGGAAATATCTGTCAAATTTGAACCTCACTTTCTCGGCCACAAAAACAGTTGTAAGTATTTGATACAAAAGCAGTTAGCTTCATTTTACTAAAAAACCACCCACAGATTTTGGTGAGGAGGCACATTTTCAATGAGAAATGAGAAAGCCTCGCTACTCTACCATGCAACGTCAATTAACCACACCCAATCAGAGCCGCGCACGGAGTAAGCGGTTCTCACGTTACCATCGGTGGCACCGCTTACTGCGTGCGCGGCTCTGATTGGGTTTACTCTTTCCGGCCGGCGACAATTCCCGGCGATGGTGCCGTCTTCTCACAATTTGGTACCGTTCGCAAGTTTCTCCAGCATTATTCTTCCCCCTCTCCCCTTTCTTTCGAGGCGGTTTCGTTCACGGTTTGTATAAAGAGTTTACGACTTTCGCTGATTCTCTTAACCTCCGTCGGGGTTTCCCAGTCGTCGAGTCGGAATTTTTCCGACGTCAAGAAACATTCCTCTTTTTTGAAACGCTTATCCTTGTAGCAAAAAGGGCCGTGTAGAACTTCATTACCATACTTGGTCAGTTCGATGGTAATTTTTTCTCCTTCCGGCACAAGGACATCGTAAAACTGAAGTTGCAACCGGTCGGGTGAGATTCCCATCACGTCGAGTATATGACCTTGATCCGACTCGGACATTTTTTGAAAATTTTCCATAGCTTCTTTGAATTCCGCTTCATGGAAATTGATCTCCAGTATTTTTTGTGCAGAATCGTTGTCAACAAATTCATAGAGTGTCGCAGCTGTTCTCATCGTCGCTTTAAATGGTTCTCCTGAAGCGAGCCCGGACTCGGCAATGGCAACGATGTTCAGCTCCAACCCCGCGACGAACTTTTCGAGTTCTTCCTGTAGAGAGGGAGTGGAGTGATTTGACGGTAACATTTTCCACACAAGGCCGATGACGACAAGAGCAAGCAAGAGACCGACGAGGCCCGCCAGTCCCAGTCCCCAGGGACTGCGTTTTTTTGCACGGGGCGTGAAGGGCACCTTGACCACCGACGGGGGGGCAACAGGTGTAAATGGATTCGGTTCGGCGGGTTGTGGCGGCAAAGATATTTCAGGAAACGCCAAACTTTTCACATTACCCGCAAAGGTTTTATGCCCGTTACTGTCTTTCAGTACGGTTTTCCGTGTGACGAGTCCCCGCTTAATGAATTCCTTCAAAGTCGCCGTCGGCATCGGTCCGACTTTTCTTCCGCTTTCATCATAGTAATACCAACTCGTTGCAAACGTGGGTCTGGCTACGGGTGCCGGGGACGTTTCGGGAAACGTCAAACCTTTCACGTTACCCGCAGTACCTTTATTCCCTTGACCGTCCTTCAGTACGGTTTTTCGTGTGATGACTCTCCGTTGAACAAGTTCTTTTAAAGTCGCCGACGACATCGGTCCGACTTTTTTTCCGCTTTCGTTATAGTAATACCAGCTTGCCGGGGGCTTGGCGGCCGGCGGAGAAGGGGGGGAGGGAAATGCCAGGTTTCTTACATTTTTTGCAGCACCGATACGCCCTTCCTGATCCTCGACGAAGGTATCCCGCGTAACCGTCCCCTGTTGGGCAAGCTGTACGAGTTGTCTGCCCCGAATGGGACCAACTCGATCGCCGTTCGTGTCGAAGTAATACCAAGTTGCCATAATCGTTTTCTTTTTCGCTGTTGGGTTTGTTTCAGAGCCGCAATATGCCAGTTCAGTTACTCAATGCTCTGCCGGTCCCGTCTTTCGTCACGTAAACGATTTCGACCATCGCCATTACCCACGAAAGAAAAGGGAGAAAACAGAAAAAGAAATAGAACCAAAGCGGACCAACGGAAACCCAGGCCGGCATTCTCGCCCCCTGTTGCATTCTTAAGCTTTCCAATTTGTCCAGCAATCTCATTTGATTCTGTTCCAAATTTCTTAACGAATCCTCCAATTCCTGTAATGAAATTTCCAGTTTTTCCACAAGTTCTCCGTCGATTTCGGATTGACGCGGAGCAACAACCGGTGTAGCAACTCTCTCTGCCGATTTATCCGGTTGCGGAACGACCTTTTTGGTCTGATCGTCTGGTTCGTCCGACTGCCTGGCAATTTCCCTGGTCGTCTCGTTCGGTTGCGGATCCGTTTTTTTCGATCCATGAATTTTGCCGATTTCACCTCTCCTGGCTTTCACAAGCGTTTGCCTCATTCTTTCCGTTTCTTTCTCACAGGCTTGAAGTTTTTTTTCGTTGTCCTTGAGATCCGTCTGGCATTTTCGTATCTCCAACGCAATCGATGAGGGAATCAGTGCGTACAACGAGTATCCGAAAACCATTAAGATCGAAACAAGAATGAGAAACATCCACGGTAGCAACAGTGCGAGATGAATTCTACCTTCCCGAACACGTTTTCCATAGAAATCATGGACGCCGAACAGACCGACAAACACGGCGAGGAAGATAAAGACGGCCCGACTCAGCGGCGGCGGGTTCGACTCCTCCACATCCGGCATTATCGATATTGACGGAACCGGTGCCGAATCATATCTTTCTTCGGAAATGGGAGAAATGGCAAACGCCTCGTCTGGAACGATTTCGAGCGGCGGTGCTTCGGCGAAAGTCAAATGGCTCGCGTTTCCGGCAACGAGGATACGACCTTCGCTGCTTTCCAGCACCGTTTCCGGTGTAACCGTTCCTTGCAGGGCAAGCTGCTTGAGTTCCCTGCCTCTCACGGGGCCGATTTTATTGCCGTTGTTGTCGTAATAATACCAAGCTGCCATATTAGGGATTGTTCTATTGTTGCCGGATTTGTTTCTTATTTCAGAAGCGGGATGGAAAACAGGTAGCGAACCGCAATGACAGCCGGGAGACGGAGCGCAGCGTAATAACCAGATCAACCCACATTCAACCCGGTCACTCTACTTCGTTGCGTTCCCGGTTGCCATTCTGGTTGGGTACTACAGACAACGTTTCAGGCCCGTCGGAATTCTACGTCGGGGGCGGGAACCGTGCAAGGAAAATCGGGAAAATGTAAGGGAGTGTAAGCGAAATCATTCAGAAAAATACGAAAGAGGAGGAGGATAGGAATAATATCGATTTTCCGGGAGATTCAGGGTCTTTTTATTTTTTAAGAAAAAAACACCCAAAAAAATTCAATTTTTGATTTCATTTTCTCTTGAAACACGTACTATGATTAAGGTGGTGGACTTTCAATCATTTTTAAAGAGACGATCTTCCAATGAATACCCTGCGTTTAATTTGTTGCGTTTGCCTGGCTTGTTCCGTTTCGGCGTCCGTTTTGGCCCAGTGTTGCGGCGTCGTTTCCGATAATCAAGCGTATCAGGTTCAATACGGTTCTACTCCCGCTCCCGTCGAAGTGAAAACCTACAAGAAAGAGGTGGAAACCCAGTATCGGGAAGAACAGGTTACCACCTATAAAACCGTCTGGGACACGGTTCCGCAGACGGTTAAGGTTGCCCGACAGGTTCCCGAAACCAGCGTGGTGCTGGAGAAGTACAAAGTGCTCAAACCGGTTTGGACGACGGAATACCGTGACGAAAGTTACGAAGTAACCCGTTACGTTCCGGAAACATCCGAACGGGAAGAGAGAGTGATCGTCTCCAGACCGGTTCTGGAAATGGAGCATCGGGAAATCACGGAAACCGTCCGTAAACCGGTGCAGCAGACGGTTTTTCAGGAAAAGCGGTATACCGTTCAGCGTCCGGTTACGTCTTATGAAAATCGTACCGTTGACAGAGGCGGTTACGTTGATTCCGTCAAAACAGAACCGGGAAGAACGTATAACCGGTTGACTTGGCAGAGGGGGGGAAGCTATTTGGACCCGGCATCCGGGGAAAACCGATACCGCCTGCCCGGCCTGTATTGGACGCCACTCACAAGCGACCCGAAATATTCCGTGGAAAAAGTTTACAAACCGAATGTCGTGACGGAGCAGGTTCCGGTCACGACGTTCAAGCCGGAAACCGTCATTGAGCAGGTTCCCGTCAACGTGATGACTTACCAGGACGAGCAAGTAACCCGCGTCGAACCGGTGCAGGTGCAACGTGTGATACAGGAAGAGGTTGTGAAAAAAATTCCCGTAACAACCTACAAACCGGTTGTCGAACGTGTCGAGAAAATCGTGCCGGTCCAGGTCTATAAAATGGAAGAACAGGAGGTTGTCCGAGAAATTCCGCGAACAACCTACAAAACGATATTCGAAGAGCAGGTCCAAGAGGTCAAAATTCCACGCCAGGTCAAGGAAGTGCGAATTGTTCAAAAGCCGGTTCAAGTGGAACGTTGGGTGCCGACGACGACAACGATCAACTCGACAAAACCGGTGGTCTCACGAATCCCGATCAATCGTGAAACGGTCAAGACGGAAACGATTGCAACCGAGGACGAACTTGAATTGCCGCCGTTGCCGAAAAACAAGTGAGGAAATTCATGTCCAACTTGCTAATTCAGCGAATTCCGGCGGTTGGGAACTTGTGCCGCGAGAGAGCGTAATTTTGCCGAAAAGGCGGTCTTGCCGAACGATTGCGTATTCGTGTCGCACCAGTTCCAAAACGGCGAGAAAAATGCCGATCATCGTCGTTTTATGCTGTTGCGGTTCGAAAAACGACGCGAAATCGACTTCGTCTTCCCGTTTCAGCCGGGCATAAATCCGTTGCATGTGGGTGGAAATCGGCGTATCGTCGTAAATGACCTGATGTTTCGCGGAGGGAGTGTTTTCGCGGAGAATTCGACCGAACGCACTGACCAGGTCCCAAAGCTCCACTTCCCGAATCGGTTCGTCGGCCCAGGATTTCTGGCGGCGCGGCAGATCGTTCTCCAGCCGGGGAAAATGCAACTGCCATTGTCGGCCCCGTTGTTCCAAATCGCGGGCCGCGTCGTGATACTCTTTGTACGCCAATAAAAGCTGCACAAGTTCGTTGCGGGGGTTTTCGATTTCTTCTTCAATGATTTCCTCGCCGGGAAGAATTTCCTGCGATTTGATCTCAATGAGCGTGCTTGCCATCACAAGAAAATCCCCGACTGCATTGACGTCGATTTGCTCCAGGACGGCAATGTAATCAAGGTATTGTTCCGTGATGAGCGACATCGGAATGCTCAATATCTCCAATTCGTGCTTGCGAACGAGATAAAGCAACAAATCGAGCGGACCACGGAAAACGTTGCAAAGGTCAATTGTAAAGGCTTGTTCGGACATAATGATTACCGGAGCGAATCATACGAACATTCAGGGCGGGAATCAAGAGAAAAAATGGGTGTGGCCGCGAATTAGCCCAAGTTCGACAGCGATACCCGGTTTGGTAAAATTTTGAAAAAAATTTGCGGCCATTTTTCTGTAAAAACCGAGATTTCTGGGGCGGATCGCCGCCAAAGGGGTGCAAAAACGGCGATTTCGAGTTTCTTTTTTCCCAAAAAGTGATGTAGTCAAGAAAAGTTTTTTTGACAAAGGCGATTTTCCCGTTACAATTCCGGCATGTTTATCAAACCATGCTACAAAAAATCGAATGGAAAAAAACTCGCTTACTGGGCGTTGGTGGAGTCGTACCGTACCGCCAAAGGACCCAGGCACCGTGTTGTCGCCTACCTCGGCCAACTCCAGGAAGCCACCCGTCAAGGTGTCAAGCAAGCCGCCGAAGAAAAAAACAAACCGAAATTCATTCAGGCCCAACTCTTCGATGAGGACACCATCGAACCCGAATGGGTCGAAATCAACGCCAGTGGCGTTCGTGTCGAAAATGAAAAAGTTTTTGGCGGCCCTTGGCTTGCCCTGGAACTTGTCAAGCTGCTTGGACTCGACGATTTTTTGAAACAACATTTACCGCCAGGCGAAGAGCATGTTCCTTGGTCGCTCGTTTCGCTCATTCTCGTCATTTGTCGCCTCCTCAACCCTTCCAGCGAACTGCACATCGCCGAACATTTTTACAAGAGCACCGCTTTGTCCGACCTGCTTGGTGTCCGCGTTGATTCCGTTTACGATAATCGACTTTATCGCGGCCTGGACAAACTGCTTCCTCATAAAGACGCCTTGGAAACATACTTAAAAAACAAGCTCGGTAACCTTTTTGATTTGGAATTCGACCTTTTATTGTACGATGTCACCTCAACGTATGCCCTATGCCCTTGACTGTTTTGAGCCACCATTTGTTTACGGTTTGAGTTATCTCATCCGACTCGCATTGGGATCATAAAGAAAATCGCGCGGTCCTCGTGTTACGTACATTTCTGCCGCCGGGGCACGGTGGAAAGAACCGTAACCCTGTTTTACGATTGGAGAACCGAAGCCTCCCAATCCGAAACCGATTTTTCCAAAACATCTTCCACTGTCGCAGGGATTGCAAGGACAGACATTTTCGCAAGCGGCCGGTTCGCAAGCGGTCGGTTCGCAAGCGCAAGGTGTTACCTGTTCACACGGTCCACACGAAGTGCATGCCTGGCATGGTGCCGGGTCACACGCCGAGCCGCATGGAGTACAAGAAGCTCCGCACGGGCTACAGAGATTACCGCCCCTCATCCTAAAAGGTCTTCCCGACTGACACACACAACCGATGGACGTTAATACGATCATTAAAGTAACTGCTAACGTCAATTTTTTAAACATTTTTTCCCCCTTATTTTGAATTTTTTTGTCTTATGCTGAAAGGTTCAAACCGTTACAAACGCGACAAACTGGGCTTTTTGTCGTTTTCAGCAAATCCGGCACAATCTGGAATACCGGCGAAAAGATCATCGTCAACAAATCGCGTCTTAATCCAGAAAATCGGCAAAAACAGGAGAAACCGGATAAAATAGATAGGAATCCGTGTGAAAATAGGCAAGATTTAAAGGGTTGTGACGATTGTAACGCCGATCAAAAATCACTTGACCGAAAACCGTGAAAACGCCACGCCAGAAACGGTCGGAAATTCCCTTTTTTAGGAACAGTATAAAAATAACAACTGCATTTTGTGATTGGCAGCCGGGAACGTAACGCAGTGAAGTGACCGGATTTCCCCGCTGTTTGATCCGGTCACTGCGCTGCACTCCGTTCCCGGCAGCCACCCTACGCCGTTAAGCAAGTGCAACACTTACTTTGCGGCTTTTTGCTTGCATTTTCATAAATTTTGAGGCGATTTCGATGACGGGTTCGTGTAGTTTTTTCGTATCCGTTCACGCCGCCTACGTTCTCAGCGGCGTGATAGGATCATTTTAGCGGACAATTGTTCGGAAGTAAAGAAGGCGGAGCAAGCCCATGCAGAAAACTGAAAATCGCATCCCGAAGAAAGGCCATCACGTT
>CAZNVM010000250.1:0-2552 GCA_964576215.1 uncultured Planctomycetaceae bacterium | reverse complement strand
TGGTCTGTCCATGTCAAATCTGTAAGTTGACTTATTTTACGATCATTTGTCGTCGAACAGATATTGTGGGTAAACGGAGTTCAATTTCGTTCGAGCATCCTTGGTGGTGAATTGCCAGTTGACACCTTTAGCATGATCGTTGCGCCATGCTACTGGTCTGTCCACGCTAAAATTTGAAGTTGACTAAAATAGTGGTTATTTGAACTCTATCGAATAGCACACTGGAAAACACAATTCATTACTTTTTTTGTCAACATCAAAATTTAGGCTAGACAGACCACTACTCCCGCGCGGGACAAGTCCCGCCGCTAACTTAGGAACTGGTCCAGAATAAGTTGTTTCCCCAGTTTTCGAAACGAAAACAACCGGACGCTCTCATACGTTCGCGGCTCTGATAGCGGTCGTTATTGCGTTCTGCACTCCACGAACAACAAGACGTGGCCTCGTGCGGCGGGAGAACCGGAGATTTTTCTCGAAAGCTCCGGAATCAGTTTCCCGTCGTTGGGCTGAGTCGCCGAAGGAATTGGAATCGTTCCCAAACTCAAAATCAACACCTTGTCTTTCGGCCAGCGAATCTGCTCATCCAACTGAAAATGGACAATTTGCGGCGATTCAATCGCAACTCGCTGCCGGGATGTCACCTGACTCGGAACATTCACCGCAACCGTGTGCATCTTCTCGACTTGGATGGATTCGCACTTGACCATCAGGTCCGCCGAGACGCCGTCCACACCCGAAAGCGGCAGGAGCGACATGGAATATCCCTCGTTAATCACGGTCGTTTCCGAAACGTAGCCGGGCCAAACGTTGTCTTGGGGTAATACATCCGACGTATAGTTTTTCGGAACATTTGCTGACACGACGTACTCTCGTCCGTTTTTGATCGAAAATTGCGGCGAGCAAAGCTCCCTGTAGTCCGACCGACGCGCCAATTCCGGGATCATTCGGGCATAATCTTCCTTCGCCGTCAACCAACCCTGCGCTCCGGCGGTGTCGATTCGGATCGGTTTGAGATTTGCGTGAAACGGCGTAAGCCAATTCGGCCCGTTCAGCGAGACGATTCGGAACGTGTAAGCGTCCGATTCTCCCTTCGGATTGACGAACCGATCCACGATTTCCGCGACCTGTTCCTGAACTTCCGGCGTGTGATAAACGTAAAGCGTGTCCGTCGTCGCGCTGAGGATTCCAAACGGCTCGGAATGCCAGGCTTCTTCGCCGGTTTGGCGTCGAATCCATTTCACAAGTATCTGCTCAGGAAGCGATCCGGGCACAATTCCGGGAGCCTTCGTAAAGGGGGTAATGTCGTATTCGCACCACAATTGCCCATGTGTGTTCGGCAGCGACCGGGAACCTTGCCGAACCTGGGCGTATTTCGGACGGTATTCCCGCCGGAGATTTTGCAACGATTGCGGTGCGGAAAAATCGCTCCCCGACGTTTCTGTAAACGCTTGAGAAGTATAGTTGGTCCGGACAATCGCGTTGTTTGCCGATTCCCGGACTTGAGAATCGATTTCGTCAATGGGATGCGTGGTGTCCGGATTCGGGTTGTAATTGGCAACTTGAGGCGTGGCTTTGCGGAACGTTGTTTCCGCGTTAATTGCGGACGGATCGACTCGCGGCTGAATATTGGGGGAGTGGGCAGTGGAAAGCGAAGCGGGGGAAGGGGAGGATGGGGAACGGGGAGTGTCAGCGGCAGTTTTTTTTCCGCTTAAATGATCGCCGTTCGGGGTTTCCCGAGGAACGGGTTCGGTTCTGGACGGCGTCGGTAATTTCGGCAGCGGATTGAACGCTTCCCGATTGTCCGGTTCCGTTTGGCTTTGGGTAAGCGACAGTTCTTCAAATTCTGTCGCCTCTTCCTCCAGTTCGGGAATGTCCAGTAATTCGTCCCCCCCCGTTGTTTCCAGAACCGGTTCCATTTGAGCAACGGAGGTTTTCGAAAAATCGTCTAATGCGTCCAAAAGGTTGGAATCGTCTACGGACAGGTCTGGAAAACTGTCGTCAACCTTGTTGGCAGTGTATTCCAAGGGAGCGTACTGGGGATCGGTGTTGTTTTCCAACAGGTTTTCCGGATCGGCTCCCGAAGATTCCGCAACCTTCGCCGACGTTGAAAACCAGCCGAGAGAATAAGGGATAGCGACCGAGACCATCGCAATCACCAGCACGCCGACCCCGATGAGCGATGTTTTGTTAAAGGGGGAAAATTCCGCTTGTTCCACAAAGTCGATGGACGATTCGCCGGAAGCATGCGTTTGCGGTTCCCGCGGCAACTGTGTTGCGTTGAGCGAAACGTTTTTCTGGGGAAATGAGTCGTTTTTTCTATTATTATTCATCGGAAACCTTTCTTGGACAAAAATGAGACAAGCTGGCGAATCATACCCGATTTACGCAGGTTAAATCAAGAGGAAAAATTGACTATCCCGAATAATTCATAGGGTGGGTGGTTTTAAAGTTGGTCGTTTGTGGTAAGATGTTGTTACTGAACAAGTTGCGACGGAATCGCAACACATTTTGCCCAACAAACGACCAAACAGAGTGTACCATGAAATCGCCCG
>CAZNVM010000249.1:0-18648 GCA_964576215.1 uncultured Planctomycetaceae bacterium | reverse complement strand
AAATAGTACATCTGGAAATATCTGTCAAATTTGAACCTCACTTTCTCGGCCACAAAAACAGTTGTAAGTATTTGATACAAAAGCAGTTAGCTTCATTTTACTAAAAAACCACCCACAGATTTTGGTGAGGAGGCGAAAAATGAACGGTGCTTCCTTTTTGATGTAACCATTCATGTCCGAAAAATTTCCCAGGCATATCGCAATCATCATGGACGGCAACGGTCGCTGGGCCAACGGTCGCGGTCTGCCGCGATTCGAAGGACATAAAGTCGGAGCGGAAGTCGTCCGGAAGATCACTGAATACTGCACCGAAATCGGAATCCGGCAGCTCACGCTGTACTGCTTGTCCAGTGAAAATTGGAAACGTCCGAAAGAAGAACTGGAATTTCTCATGCAGCTCTTGTCGGCGTACATTGTCGCCGAACGTCCGACGATGCTCAAAAACAACATCCGCCTGGCGATCATCGGTTCCCGGCAGGGGATACCGGAACCCGTTCTTGCGGAAATGGACGAAAGCGTTCGACTTTGCTCGCAAAACGACGGTTTATGTCTCTGTTTGGCCATCAACTACGGAAGCCGTAGCGAAATCGTCGACGCCGTCAAGTCGATCATTGCCGAAGGAATTCGTCCTGAAGAGATTAACGAAGCGACGATTTCCGAACATCTTTACACGAACGGGATGAGCGATCCGGACCTTCTGATTCGAACGGCGGGCGAAATGCGGCTGAGCAATTATCTTCTTTGGCAGCTCAGCTACGCGGAAATTTGGGTCACACAAACCTGCTGGCCCGATTTTACCGTAGAACTGCTTCAGGAAGCGATCAACGACTACGCTCGCCGCGACCGAAAGTTCGGCGGACTTATCGGTTAGCCGCCTCGCCCTGCGAGGCGAGAATCGGGCATCTTGCGTCTCGCAGGGCGAGGCGGCTAAATGCCTTTCGACTTCAGATATTCCTTGATTTGAGCAATGGTAAACGTACCGAAATGGACGATGGACGCAACAAGAACGTCCGTTGCATGTCCGTTTTCGATCACGTCGTAAAGATGTTCCAGCTTACCCGCTCCACCGGAGGCAATGATCGGCAGTTTCACGGCGTCGGCAATCGCCCGGGTCATCGGAATGTCGTACCCGGTCTGCTTGCCGTCGGTGTCCATACTGGTCGGCAAAATCGCGCCGACGCCGAGCTTTTCGACCGTTTTCGCCCATTCAACGGCGTCAAGTCCGGTCCCTTTTGTGCCGCCGTTAATCACGACCTCGAACCCGGAAGGGAGCGTTGCCGATTTTCGGGTATCGATTGCGACCGTGATCCGTTCGCCGCCGAACGTTTCGACCGATTCTTGTACGAAATCGGGATTCCTGACCGCCGCCGAGTTCATCGACACTTTCGAGACGCCCAGGTCGAACATTTTTTGAATCGCGTCGATGGAATTGATCCCGCCGCCGACGGTGAGTGGAATACGTATCCCGGCAACGGTTCGTCGGATCGTCTCGTAAAACGCCTGTCGTCCTTCGAGCGTTGCCGTGATGTCCAGAAACACCAGCTCGTCCGCACCGGAGTCGGAGTAATGCTTCGCACTCTCCGCCGGATCACCAAGTTCCTTGAGGTTGATAAAATTAACGCCTTTGACGAGACGACCGTCCTTCGTGTCCAAACAGGGAATAATTTTTGTCATTGTGGTCGGAAAATCGACAGTTTATAGGGTAAAGCAGACGACAGCACCAAGTTTACCAGTTTTGCCAGTCTTGACTACCTGTACGCTCTGATTTCCAGGTCGATAACAAGTTCGCCAATAACAATGGTAGCCGGGAACGGAGCGCAGCGCAGTGACCGGATCAAACCGCTGGGAAATCCGGTCACTTCACTGCGTTACGTTCTCGGCTGCCAATCACAAAATGCAGTTGTTATTTTTATACTGTTCCTTACTCCACCGGCAACTGTCTCTGGATCGAGTTCATGATTCCGGAAAAGATCGGTTGCGGTCGCCCTTGGAAACTCTTGTCGGTTACGGTGTCGATCCCGCTTTTGTAAGCAGCGCAACGAAACGCAAAACGGTCGAGTGCCTCCAATGCGAGCCAAACGGTGTATTGCGAATCCGAATTGGCGGCGTCAAGCAACGTTTTCACGGCGGCGTCAACGTCGGCGGCGTTTCCGTAACGACCAAGTGTCTCAGCGGCAACGGTTCGAACGGCAGACTCTTCGTCCAGGAGCAACGCTTCCAATCGTGGCTTCCATTTTTCGTACATGGCGGCGGTTTCTTTGCCGGGCTTCGTGCCGTCCGGTCCGGCGGTGTCCGCAAACCGTATCAAAATGCCGATTGCCCCCCAGTACCGAACTGCCGAATCGGTGTCATTGAGCAGAAGTGTGATTCCACTGTCCGGCGTGGATCGGTCTGCGGCACTAAAGGCCGCGTCGAGGATTTTTTCAAGCGGGTATTTTTCAAAATCGTGTCCCATTTCATAAGGCGTCGAACCGGCAAACCGATCATGCAGCATGTTTTCCGGCAAAAAATGAACATCGCGAACACCAAGGAGATGATCGAGCAACGCTTCTCTCAGGCGGCACTTGATTTCCTGATGTTCCGGTGAATCGGACAGATTGACGACTTCATCCGGATCGGTCTGCAAATCGTACAGTTCCTCGGTCGGTTTGAGTTCCCAGAAGAACGCCTGTTCCGTCGGCAGATTCCCGGCGTCGTACAGTTCCCGCCAAACTTGTGTCGTGCGGGTTTGGAACATGTAATTGTTGCGGGCCCCGTAGATGATCTGCGGATGAAAATTTCGTACGTAAACATGGCGGCCGTCGCTGACGGAACGAACCAGGTCGGCGCGTTCGTCCATGCGGCCACGAAATCCGAACACGAATTCCCGCGGCGGTCCGGAAAACGTTCCCGCAAAAGCGACGCCCTGCATCTGCTCCGGCGGTTTGATCCCGGCGATGCTGAGCACCGTCGGAGCCAGATCAACGAACGAAACGAGTTGTTCGCCGACACCGTTTTCCCGGTACTCTTTCGGAGCAAGATGTTTGAATTTCGGCGGAAAGTAAACGAGCATCGGTACACCGAGTCCGCAGTCGAGTGGCGTTCGCTTGTTGCGAGGCATACCACTGCCGTGATCGCCGAAAAAGAAAATGATCGTGTCGCCGCTCAAACCGGCCTCGTCGAGTTCGTCGAGTTTTTCACCGCAAAGGCGATCCATTTGAGCGATCCGCTCGTGATACTGTGTCCAATCGCGGCGGATTTCCGGGACATTCGGATGGTATTTCGGAACCGGCGTCTTGTCCGGATTGCGTTGGAGTTCGTACGGGTTGCGAATTTGCGATTCATGCGTGATTTCGAAGTTGAACACGGCAAAAAACGGTTGGCCCGGTTTCCGGTTTTTATAATGCGCCTGCCGGTTTGAAACGTCCCAACAATTTTTCCAGTCCCGGGAAAAGAAGTTGTAATCCTCCTTGGCGTTATTTGTACAATAATATCCGGCCCGGCGAAGATAATCGGGAAACAGTTTGATCGTTTTCGGTATCGGGACGTTGCTGCGCATCTGTTCGGCTCCGAGCGAAGCGGCATAACAACCTGTAATGATCGTCGTCCGTGCCGGAGCGCAAACGGGATAATTCGACCAGGCGAAGCGGTACCGCATTCCACGCTCGGCCAGTTTGTCAAGTCGCGGCGTTTCGGCTTGTGGAAAATCGTAACAGCCGAGATGCCGCCCGATGTCTTCGCAGGTCAACCAAAGAATGTTTGGATGTTCCCCGGCGGAAAGATCGCCGACAACGATGAAACAATGTGTTGGAACGATAAACAATGTCAGGAGGAACAGCGGGATTCTCATGGAAAACGGTTTCTGAAACAATTATCGAAGTGAATCAACCCAGGTGGTGTCATTTTCAGGGGCAATTATCTTTCCGGGATTGAAGAGATTTTGCGGATCGAACAATGTTTTGATTGATTGAAAAACGGGAAAGAGAAATTGGTGCTGTTGCGGAAGAAATTGCGCTCCGATTCGTCCGCAAACGCCGTCGGAACTGATCGTGCCCCCTTGCCGGATCACTTCGGTATAAACCTCTTCAACAAGCCGAAGTATCAATTCCGTAACATTTTCCCGGGCCGTGTTGATGATCGGATTCACCCGCAAATGTCCGTGTCCGACATGACCGCTGAAAGAGGCGAACACATCATGACGTTTGAAAATATTCTGAACCAACACAAGAAACGCCGGAAGTTTGTCAATCGGAACGGCGATTTCCTCAAAAAACGGCAGAGCCTTGTACGGCAACGCCATTCGTGCCAAAGCAATTTCCCCCTTATGAAGAAAATCGCGGAAAAAGTCCAGCTCCTCTTGCCCGTAAGCATGTCGTACACTGAAACAAAGCTGCTCGCCGGTTTGCAAGTCGTCAAGCATCGCGTTAAGCCGGTCCGCGATTTCATGCGATTGCGAAGCGTCGATTTCCACGAAGAGAACCGCTTCGGTCTCTTGCGGAAGGAATGGTTGGAACCGCTTATCCCATTCCCGAACCATGTTGATGCGCCGCCGGTCCAACAGTTCGCAGCAATTCGGTCTATGTGGCAGTAAAGCGGAGACCGCTCTGGTCGCTTTTTCCAGAGAATCGAACAGAAAGATTGCATTTCCCCGATGGAGGGGACAAGGGACCGTTTTGATCTGCATTTCCGTAACGAGAGCAAGCGTCCCTTCGCTTCCGGCAAACAAACGAGCAAGATTGATTCCGTCGGAAAGCTGCTCACCCAGGGGGGAAGAGTGCATCACCCCTTCCAAGCGATACCCGGCCCGGTCCGGCGAAGAGTTCGATTGTTCCAAACAGATTTCTCGAAGCGAGGGGGCCAGGCAATCCCGAACACCGCGAAAAATCTGCTTTTCCTGCTCTCCATGAAGCCGTTCTTCGCCAACGTGTTCCGACGAAACGGAGAGTACTTCGCCGTTTGCCAACACGACCTCCAAAGCGGCGATGGAGTTCCTCGGCGAACCGTATTTCAACCAGGACATCCCCGCCCCGTCGCAAGCGAACCAGCTTCCAAGAGTCGTCGCTGGAGAAAAACCGGGATCGGGACCGATCATACGGTCATGCGAACGGCGAAGCATCGCGTTAATCCGGGACCGGATTGCCCCGGGCTGAACGACGACGATTTCATCGTCAACCCGAATCAGGCGACGCATGAATCGGGTGAAATCAAGGATCAATCCCGTTCCGAGTGCCCCGCCGCCCCGCCCGGTTCCGGCCCCGCGAGGGTGGATCGAGAGGTTTTTCTCCGCCGCGTAATGGACGCAGGCAACGACATCTTTCGTCGATTTCGGCCAAACGACCCCCGCCGGCTGTGTCGCAAACAGACTGGCATCTGTCGCGTAAAGGTGCAACGTCGTTTCATCGCAGCGCACTTCCCCTTCGATCAACCCGCGAAGATCGTCCTGAAGTCGTGCCTGAGTGGGGGAAAGCATGGTGGTGAAAGCGTTTATTCCGTTTAATTTCAGATTTCAACCCGTTTCCTCTGGTTGACCGACTCGATTTGATAATGGCACAAAACGAGGGCGTCCCGAGCAAGTTGACCGTCGAGCATTTTTGACGGTTTGCCGGACTTGACGGCGTCGGTTACTTCCTTCATTTCGTGCGAGAACATCTCGATTTCGTCGTAATTTGGAAGTTCCGGCTTTTCGACTTTTCCGTCTTCCGTCAAGACCGTAACCGGTGTCCCCATGAACGTTTCGCAAAGGACCGTCGCCTTTTCGAAATGAACTTCGTAGCCGTGCGTAAACGGGCGGCCCTGCTGCATGATGACGCCACTTGTCGCCGTAACGACCAGTCGCGGATCGTCGTACAAGAATTGCGTATTGAAGAACTCCGGCACGTTGCCCCGGGTTCGACCAACGCTCTGCACCGCTTTCGGCATTCCGAACAGCAGACGGATGAAGTGAGCGTCGTGGATGTGCAAGTCCAGCATCGGGCCGCCGCAAACGTCCATGTCGTAAAACTTCTCAAGCCAGGTCGGATCGGAAATCACCCGGTTGAAGTGTCCGCCAAGCAGTTTTCCGTAACGTCCGCTGACCGCTGCGTCGTAAACAAACGCATGGGACGTGAAAAACGGAAGCACATGCCCGATCATCAGGAGTTTTCCTGACTTTTTTGCGGCGACGACCATTGCGTCCGCTTCGGCGGTTTTCAGGGCGATCGGCTTTTCGCAAAGAACGTTTTTCCCGGCCTCCAGTGCTTTGACGGTCGCTTCGGCGTGTCCGAACGGCGGCAGACAGACATCAATCAGGTCCAAATCAGGATTCTTGAGCATTTCGTCCAGGTCGCTGTAAGTTGCGACTCCGGTAAGGTCCATCATGGTTCCTTGCGGCCCGAAGTTTCCTTTGATCTTGGTCCAATCCCCTTTGAGGCGTTCCGGAATTTTCTCACAAATCGCGGCCACCTTGACTCCTTCGAGTTTTTGGTAAGCGAGGTAGTGCATCATCCCCATGAAACCGATCCCGGTAATTCCGACTTTTAACATTTTTTCTCTCCTGAATTTGTTAATTGGTAAGAGCAACATTTTCACGAATCCGTGAAGTTTCCTCCAGTATAAAAGAAATAGCGTTTCAATTCAAGATGTTTGCGATGAACAGAGCCGCAATGTCGCAATCGTGAGATTGCGAGAAAGCCGGCGCAATCTCACGATTGCGGCTCTGTTCATCAGGGAAACTATTTCAGAAACTCTTTCAGCGGAAAATCTTCCGGAAGAACTTTGCCCTGAAGCTCAAGTGCCCGCTGGTAATCGTGTGCGGTATTCGTCAAAACACCATAGCACAACGATTCCTGTTCCAAGTAGATGAGCGGGTACTTTTCAAGGAGCACCTTCCACAATTCCATCGCTTCGTCGAATTTTGCCTGCGATTCGTGATACTTTTCCTCGCCGAGCAAAACGGAACCGGCGGCGGAAAGTTCAACCGCCTGGGATTGTATCGGGTCGTTTTTCAGCATCAAATCGATGTAAGGCTTCAACTCGAAATTCGGAGGAAGAGTGAAATCCTGTTTCCGTAAACAATTGACAAAGAGAGCGGCGGCCTTGAGAATATCGTCGCGTACGTCGGGCAGCGGTGCGAGCTTCATGTAGTCTTCACTGGCGTTCACTCTGTCGTAAAGGTGAACAATCGTCGTCAAATAGGTCAATGCCCGGGCGTAATCGCCTTCGTTGTAAGTTTTTTCGGCAAAAAGAAACGCTTCGCGAAGCACGTCCATCGGCATGACTGCGTTGATCTTTTCCCGCACCAAATCCTGAAGAGGAAACTTTTCCGGGAACAACCGCTCTTCGGCATCAAGAATAATAACGTAACGTGTAACCAGGTTCTCAATCGTCCGGAGAAACTGGGAATCGTTTGCCACATATTCGAAGCCGGGCTTATGAAGCAGATCTTCCCAGCCTTGCATGGCACCGAGCCAAAGTCGATTCGACTCTTTTTGCTCCCCCTCGGCATATTTCTTTCGTGCCTCGAAGAGTCCCCGACGGCCCCGAAGCGTTTCATCTTGTCGTTCAACAACCACATGATCCGCCCAATAGGGATAGTTGAGAATCTCCCGGAACAAGTTGGACATGTGCTTGTCTTTCGCCAGGTCGTTCAACTCTTCACGAATCTTCAACGCTTGCGGACGCTGATCCCCTTCGACTCGATCTGCAAGAAGTCTCGGATCAATTCGAACGCTCGCGGTCGCTTCCTGACTCATTTGCCCGACAATCGCCCTGGCATTTCCAAGAATCGCGCTTTGCTGTTCATCCAGTAAAAGCTCCGGTATATCCAAAATCGCTTCATTTTCCGCCTTGAGTGCCTTACGGAGCGTTTGCTCTTGAATGGTTTTGAATTTCTCACGCCAATCGGGTGCGGTTTCGTCCAAATGTCGGCGGAGAATCAACCATTCTTCGTCAACAGGAAAATACTTTGCCCGAGCAGGGGTCGGCGTATACGTTAACGAAGGAAGAAGTGACGCTTGGAGTTCTTCTCCGTTGGAACGTTCGAGAAGTTTGTCCCAGTTGGCGATCACCAGTTTCTCGTACAAGCCGGGAGAAAGTCCTTTCAATTGCTCAATCAGTTCTTTTTCTCTCGCTTCACATTCGACGGTTTTTAAAAGCGTTGTTTCCTCAACGCCTTCGGACCCGTCTTTTTTGGGAATCGCTGTTTTGAAATTCATCAGTCCGAATTTATGCCATTCTTCCTGGGCGATCTCCCAACGGTTTTTGATGTATTCCCCTTTGTTGTCGTCGCCGAAACGACCGTCCAACGCCAGCCAGGTGGCATAATGAATCAGATTCATCCGGGAATGGGCGAAGAAATTCGGACCGGCCTGCTTGCCGATATTCGTACCCTCCGGTGCCAAGGCTTCGGCCTGGTGATACCAAATTCGTCCGATGAGCCAGTTGTCGCGTTCCGTGTCAAGTGGCGTCATATATCTTTTATGAAACTCTTCGTCTTCCTTGAGCAGGCGGCGGTACTGTACTTTTTCGTCCGCAACGCCGATCTTCTGGGACATGACCCAACCGGCGTTGTGGAAAAGCTTCGGAATGGTTCGATTGTATTTTGTTCCTTCCACGAGGAAATCGAATCCGCGAATCAACCAGCGGTATCGTTCACGGTAGTCGTCGAATTCCACGGAGGCGTTGTACGCCCAGTCCCAGCCGAGAAACTCCCAAATCGACACGAAATGCGGTTCCAGGCGGACAATTTGGTTTCCCGTTGCAATCGCGTTGTTCCAGTCGAGACGTTTTTTGAATTCCAGGGATTGGTGCCAAAGAATGGAGACCGCAACGCCGCGAAGCCCCAGTGTTGCCAGTTTGATCGTGCTGCTTGTCGGATCGATTTCACCGAGTTGAACTTCGGCAAGTCCTTCCTGCATACGAAGTTGCGATAAAACCCCTCCCGGCGTCACTTCTTCCCGCCCTTCGATCTTTTTCAATGTCGAGGGCTGTCCCAACAGATACAAAGGGATAATGCACACAAAAATGAGCACCGCGTAAATAAGCCGATTACGAAGAGACCGTTGCATTTGAATTTTGAATTATAAATTAGGAATTTTGAATTACGAATCATAAACCATGAACTGCAATTCATAATTTATAATTCATAATTCATAATTATTTGGCGACTTCCCGATTGCTGAGAATCAGGTAGCCGACGATGAATAGGGGAATGGCGTAGGAAAAAGTCATCAGGCCGTTCTGGAACATCCAATTCAACGGGATGTTAAATCCGCTTGCCAATGCTCTGTCATACAGGGAAAACTCCGACAGCGGCGGGATCGCTTGGCCGATAAGCGACAAAAACGCTCCGAAAACGGCATCAATCGCCTTGACGAACGACGTTGCAAAACCGGACGGCAAGTCTTCGATGAGGTTCTGGTGTGTCAGGATACGAACGAGTGCTTCAAACGGACCGCCCCCGAGTTCCACGAGAAAACCGATACTTATCAGGTACGACTTGAAAAATCCGGCGATCAATACGCCCATCGTAGACACCATTGCGACAGAACCGCTCAGGAACGTACTCAAAGCGACGCCGTAACAGATCATCAACAACATCTGTTGCCAGATTCCAAAAAATCCTTTGACGAAATTGAACGGAACAAAGGCGTCTGCTGCCCGGAAATAGAGGTCGTACTGCGAAACGCCGATATACTGTTGCGAATCGCCGCAACTGAGCCAGACTTCCAGACGACCGTTGTCGGTCAAGTCCTCGAAAAGGTTATAGACCTTTTTGCCGGCTAAAGGAGCGTTTTTCACAACATCCTCGTCGGAGGGAACATTGAATGCGCGACCGGTATCCAAGTCTCTGACGCGACGTTGGTTGATTTCTGAAAACGAACCCTCGATGCTCTCCGGAACGAAAACCGCCTTTGTGATAAATTCTTCCGTTCGAAACGTCATTACGTCGACGAAAAGCCCCGTTTTCGGATTACGGAGTGCGATGTTTGCGGAAATCTGCCTCTCCATATCCCCTTTATGGGTCCGGTATACGCCAAGAGTCATTTCAATCGGGAGTCCGTCGGGAAACCGGTTTTTTGTAATCCCTTCGAAGGTCCAGAAAGCGGCTTCCTGATTCTTATTTTCACTGGAATAAATACTTCCGCCGGTTCCTCCAATAAAGGTCCGATATTCCCATTCATTTCCGACGTTGATTCCCGCTCTGGTGTCCATTCCGTCCCTCCCCCGGAAAGTGAGCTTTCCATAAATGGGAACACGGGCTTGAATCGCCCCTTCGGCTTCGAGGACCGTATAACGATTCCCTGCGCCAGACTCGACGGGGAACGGAACGTTGTCGTCAAATTCAAGGTCGGTGTTCTTTTTTCCGTCGGGCCGCTCAATCACCAACTGGTGAGTATGCCCGTTGACTTCATTGACGAAGTAGGAACCATTTGCCCGAACCTCGACCTTGTGCTTATGTCCGTTGGATTGTTGCGTTTCTCCGTTAAGGATGACCCGGCTTGCATTGTCCACGGTCATCCCGGTCGGGAGAGAGACTTCCGTCAAGTCTTCCCGCTCGATCAGAAGATGGGCGTGACCGAGGCTAAATTGCACGAAAAAGTAGCTCAGGCCGGACATGAAAAGCAGGATCAACGTTCCAACAACGGTAATTCCGACGATTCGACCGAGGACCATTTCGCTGGCCCGAACCGGCTTGGTGACGACGGTGAAAATCGTTTTCGTTTTGAAATCGGTCGGCAAACTAAACGCACTGAGGAACATTGCGAGGAGCAACATAAGGTAACAGGTTGCCGTCGAGACGAAGGAAAGGTACAGCTTCGCCGGATTCGGA
Organism: uncultured Planctomycetaceae bacterium; assembly: GCA_964576215.1. GTDB lineage: Bacteria > Planctomycetota > Planctomycetia > Pirellulales > Thermoguttaceae > JAVBSX01. The sequence continues at coordinate 7,859 of CAZNVM010000249.1, read as the reverse complement.
TTGTTCGGGTCGAGATACCAACCGGCGAGCATCAAAATCACGAGAAACACGACGCAGAGAAAGAGAACCCGTCGGCGGAACGATTCCTTGATCGTCAACCGGGCTATGGCCCAGGTACGGCGGAAAGAAAGAAGGAAAAAATCCTCCCTTCCTCGTTTTATCGCGGCGCGACAATGCTGAAACGCACTGGCAATCCCGAACTTCATTGCGGAGATAATGAGCCCGACAATGACGGCGGTCGCCAGCAAAACAGCAACCGCAAGCAACCACTGGAGAAAGATCGGACCGATCCATTCGTGAAACGGCAGAATTTTCTGTTCGATAATCATTCGTTGGCCCCTCCTCGTACACGTCGTCCTGGTCGGGATTCACTTTCCGCGATAATGTTGAGAAACAAATCCTCAAGCGTCGTCGTCGGATGTCCGCTGAACACCAGCTTGCTGTTGTCTTCTTCGATAATTTTTTCGATTCTTTTCTTCGCGTCTTCACTGAGACCGGTTGCCCGGATTTCCGTTTGGTCGGACACTTTGAGCAAATCCTCGACCCGTCCCAGTTCTTTCAGCTCACCTTGGTAAAGAATACCGATCCGGTCGCAAACATCCTGGACATCGGCAAGGAGGTGCGACGACATAATCACCGTTTTTCCCTGGGATTTGAGTTCCAGGATCAAATCCTTCATGTTTTTCGTGCCGATGGGGTCCAAGCCGCTGGTCGGTTCGTCGAGCAGGATCAATTCCGGGTCGTTGATGAGGGCCTGTGCCAAACCGATACGCCGGGTCATTCCCTTGGAGTATTCCCGAAGCTGCCGTCGTTTTGCGGATTCCAAACCGACCATGTTAATCAACTGGGCGACCCGTTGCCTGCGAACCGCGCCGGAGATGTTGAAGAGACGCCCGTAAAAGTCGAGCGTTTCCTCGGCGTTGAGAAAACGGTAGAGATACGACTCTTCCGGCAGGTATCCGACTTTTTCGTTCTTTTCGACGTCCGTTGCCGGTTTGCCGAGCACGAAAATATCGCCGCTGGTCGGAAAAAGGAGACCGAGCAGGAGTTTGATCGTGGTCGTTTTCCCGGACCCGTTCGGACCGAGAAGGCCGAACACTTCTCCGCGTTTGATTTCCAAGTCAAGTGCCTTAAGAGCACGGACTTTTTGGCGTCCCCAAAAGTCCCGATAAATTTTTGTCAGATTTCTTGTTTCGACAACAATGTCCGATCCGGATTCCATGAAACCGCCTCGTGATAATTCGTGGATAGATGTATGGTGGAAATGACGACCCTCGTTCTGAGAACGACGGAAACTCTCAATCTACAGCATTTTCTTGAAAAAGAAAAGTATGCCGCTCGCAAAAATGGAAAACTTTTTTTGCAATGATTGGTCCGTTTGACACAATCGTATCGATTTTTCAAGCGACCATCCCTCTCTACGAAGAAACCAAAAGAGTGTTTCGAAAAAAAACAAAAATTTGGAAAAAAAAGGGTGTCGCCGTGATTTTAGGTAGTTTTGTTCGGAAAAATAAGCAGGTCGCTAACAAATTCACCAAAAATAATGGCAGCCGGGAACGGAGCGCAGCGCAGTGACCGGATTTCCCGGCGATTTGGTCCGGTCGCTTCACTCCGTTGAGCTCCCGGCTGCCATTCCATCGCCAATTTGTTAGCGGCCTGCCCGTCGCAGGAGGAGGATTGCAAAGTCCCTGGGAACGCAGGCTTCCAGCCTGCGCGAAGGTTGCGGAATGAAGTCTCCGCCCTGTGCAGGTAGGATGCCTACGAACTCACTGGCATGCGTTCCCAAGAAAAAAGCGACTTTGCAATCCTCCTGCGTAGCTTGCCTAGTTCACCGTTTTTGGTAGAACGAAGTATACCCTAACGAGAGGAGCAAAACCATGTCAGGACAACCGTTGACTTATGAAGAAATTTTGAATTTGATTCGGCAAGAGGTTCGAGCAGAGGTGCGCCGTGTGATGAAGGAACAGGATGACGAATACATCAAACCCCAACAGGAAACCGAGCGTCAGAGGCGGGCGACAATTCGGCGGAGGGAAAGAATAGAGAAGAGCATCAGAGAAGTCATTGGCTTCACCGGCCCGTTCATTGACGATATGCTGGACAATGGAATTATTGAAGATTTTCAAGCATTGGGCTACAACGTTTCGGATTCCGTCCGCAGGGACCATTCTCTTGAGAACATGGAAATGAGGATCAGAGGAGAATTTGGTTTAACACTGGTTGGTACCGATGTTATCATCCTTATCAAAGTGGAAGAGACGCTGGAAACAAAGGATATTCGGGAGCACATTGGAAAGATAACGGAATATTGCCGCCATCTCGCTTCTGTTGGCTTCGTAAAGCCAAGACACACCCATTTGTTGCCAATCGACACGCTTTTTCGGAGCTGTTGCGGGGGCATTTGTTGACGAGGAAGCGATAGAATTCGCCCATGAAAATGGGCTATACGTCATCGTCCAATCCGGCGAAGCCGTCGAGATCATCGCGCCACCCGAAGGATTCGTGGCCAAAGAATGGTAAACGTTACCGCCCGAACAACCCGCTCCCCGGCCAGATGTAGAATTTCCCTTGCCCGGTTCCCCCGGCAACGGTGTAGTCGAACCGTTCCGAGCAGTTGGCGATACCCGATAAAAAGCCGGTCAAAATGCTGCGGTGAATCGCACCGTAATCGTCCTTTCGCGGTTGAAAATGAAGCTTCGCTTCACGGACAAGCTGCATGAGTTGTACGTGAATATCGGACCATTCTTTCATCCGGTTGTACGATAGAAAATTTTGGGCACACGCTTTGCGCAGCTTGCTTTGCGAGAGATTCTCCTTTAGCCCCTGGTAAAAATCCCAGATTTTCAGGTATCCGAGAAAATCGGAGTCTGGGTCGAGAAATTGTCGGTGAGCGGCGTCCGCTTTCTCCTGCTTGTCGTGTGGTCGTTCTCGTGGGTCTTGAATCTCAAGAACCGCCCCGATTATCAGGATTTCCCGTACGCACCCTTCCTTTTCCGCCGCAAGAATCATCCGGCCAATTCGCGGATCGACCGGGAGCTTGCTCAGTTTCCAGCCGATGTCGGTCAGGTTTTGGTCCGAATCAATCGCTCCGAGTTCGAACAGCGTTTTGTACCCATCCTGAATCGCCGGAGAGCGGGGCGGATCGAGAAAGGGAAACGTTTCAATTGCCCCAAGCCGCATCGCTTTCGTTTGCAGGATCACCGACGCCAGGTTCGTCCGCTGGATTTCCGGCGTGGTGTACCGGTCTCTCGCCTCAAAATCCTCCTGACTGAAGAGCCGGATACAGATTCCCGGTCCGACACGACCGCAACGACCGGCCCGTTGGTCGGCGGACGCTCGGGAAATCGGCTCAATCGGAAGCCGTTGCGTTTTACTTCGGGCGGAATACCGGCTGATTCTCGCCGTTCCGGGATCAATCACGTACTTGATGCCCGGTACGGTAAGCGACGATTCCGCAACGTTCGTCGCAATCACGATCCGGCGGTAGGTGTGCGGCTTAAAGATTTTGAGCTGCTCGGCAACCGTAAGCCGGGCGTAAAGCGGCAGAATTTCCGTTTTTCGGACGGAATCATCCCCCGGTATTTTGTGGTGTTTGAGCAATTTCGCCGTTTCGAAAATGTCCCTTTCCGTCGGCATGAAGATCAGAATATCGCCGCGATCCATCCGGGCCAACTCGTCAACGGCGTTCAGCAGGTGCGTTTCCTCGTCGATTTCGTCGTCCCCTGGGACCGCTCCTGGGATCGCAGGCATCTTGCCTGCCATCAGGAGCACAGAGTCCGTGGCAGGCAAGATGCCTGCGGTTCCAGGCCTGTACCGGATTTCAATCGGGTAGGTTCGTCCGGCAATTTCGATGATAGGGGCCGGTCCTTTTGTGGTTCCGAAATGGTCGGCGAATCGCTTGGCGTCGATGGTGGCCGAGGTGATAATCAGCTTCAAATCGCGGCGTTCCTGAAGAGTCCGCTTCATCATGCCGAGCAGGAAATCAATGTTCAGCGACCGCTCGTGGGCTTCGTCGATGATGATGACTTCGTACTGGTTGAAGAACTTGTCCGTTTGCGACTCGGCCAAAAGAATCCCGTCGGTCATCAGTTTGACCAACGTGTTAGGGGACGTTTCTTCGGCAAAACGGACTTTGTACCCGACCGCTTGGCCGAGTGGAGAGTGCAGTTCCTCGGCAATTCGGGCGGCAACCGACCGGGCCGCAATCCGTCGGGGCTGCGTATGCCCAATGGTTCCGTGAATGCCGAGACCGAGTTCCAGGCAGATTTTCGGGAGTTGCGTTGACTTTCCCGAGCCGGTTTCGCCACAAACGACGACGACCCGATGTTCCCGAATCTGCTTGGCGATTTCGTCGATCTGCTGGACAACCGGCAATCCCGAATCGTAAGCGGAATGCCCAAAGAGGGCCGAAACGGTTTGGCGACGTTGATCGGCCCGGTTCTGCGATTGCTCGAGTTCCGCCTGGAGAACGTCCCATTTTTGGGCGTTAAAAAGCGACCGCAACCGGTTACGGTCCGCGATCATACAGCGGTCGAGCTGCTTTTGGAACTGAGGAAACGCGGACATGACGGCGCGGAGTACCGGCTAAAAAATTAATCCTTACGATGCCGGATTTTGGATCGCATTCGTCGTTTTTTCCGTCCAAGTTTTCGTCGTCCTTTTCCAGTTTTCTTTACGCCCACGCTTTTTGAATCTCCGTTGCTTAAAAGTTGAAACTCCAATAAAACCCCACAAAAAGAGCCGTGTATTCTACGTCGGCAGGAAAAATTTCACAGGGGGGAGTTTTTTTTGGCTGTTTGGCGTTTTTTTCGAAAAATTTCCCCAATTCCATTCTTGCGTAACCTATACTAAACTTGCTGAAAAGTGTTTTTTTTGGCCCTTTTCATTTGCCAATTTATCCAATTTTTATAACAACAAAGCAAAACGACTCCAATGAAACTTTTTCCTAAAATCCTCGGAATCGGTATCGTCGGGATTTTGATTGCCGCAATTATTTCCGCAATCAGTATTTACTGCGGCGAAGTGCTGAGCAACATTCAAAGCGAATCCGGCAAGTATCAGGCCTTTCAGACCGAATTGACCCTGGCCAAGGTCTCGCATCTCAGGTGGTTGCAAACCATCGAGAACGCGATTATTTCGGCAGCACCAGAGTTGAGCATCATTACCGACGGCAGGCAGTGCATGTTTGGAAAGTGGTATTATGCCTCCGGCAAGGAGACACTCGAGGAATTACCGAAGGAATTCAAGGAGATTTTCCCGGACCTCGAAAAGAACCATTTGAAGATTCACGAGATGGGCGGAGACCTGATCAAAATGTGGGACAAGGACAACTTGGGACCTGCGGTCAAATTTTTTCATGATGAAATTCTCCCGATGACCAACACGATTCTCAGTGATTTGGAGAGAATGGAGGAATGTTGCCGGACGGAAATCAAAGGGATCAACGAACACGGCGCATGGCTTTTGAAATATCAAATGGCACCGACCCTTGTTACACTGTTGATCGGCATTCTGATTTTGGTGTCCTATTCCTGGTTTACGGCGCAGGGGATCGTTAAACCGTTGCAACAGGGAGAGCATATCCTGCATGGCATCGCAAGGGATGGGAATATCCAGACGGATGTTCCGAAGGCCCTTATGAGTCGTCAAGACGAAGTCGGCAACCTGGGACGGGGAGTTGAACAGATTTTGAATGATTATCGTAACGTTGCCAAGTTGACGGAAAAACTGGCGGCCGGCGATTGGCAACTCTCGGTTCAGGAGAAAAGCTCCGACGACGTGATGAATCAGAATTTTTCCAGGATGCTCGATCAAGTCAACCACACGCTCCGTAAGATCAACGACGATGTCAGACAGGTGGCGGCCTATTCCAGCGACGTTTCCAATGCCGCCCAACATCTTTCCAGCGGTGCTCAGGAAGCGGCGGCAAGTCTCGAAGAAATCACCGCCTCGATGAGCGAAATCAGCTCCCAGACGAAGGCGAACGCCGAAAGTGCGGGGCAGGCGCGAGATTTGGCTCGGAGGGCAAACAAGGCGGCGGCTGACGGTCAGGGAGCAATGCTGGAAATGACCAATGCGATGGAACGGATTACGAAAAACTCCACCGAAATCCAACGTGTTATCAAAGTGATTGATGACATTGCGTTCCAAACGAACCTGCTTGCCTTGAACGCCGCCGTTGAAGCTGCCCGTGCCGGACAACATGGAAAGGGGTTTGCCGTTGTCGCCGAGGAAGTTCGCAATCTTGCCTCCCGAAGCGCAAAGGCGGCTCAGGAAACCTCGGAGTTGATTGCCAAAAGCGGTCAGGAAATCGAAACCGGGGCCGACATTGCGAACCGAACCGCGAGTGTGCTGGATGCAATCGTCGAACAAATCTCACAAACGACCGATCTTGTTTCCGGCATCGCCACCGCAAGTAACGAACAAGCGGAAGGCGTCGCTCAGGTAACAATCGGCTTGCAACAAATTGACGCCGTGACGCAGCAGAACACGGCGTCCGCCGAAGAATCGGCCAGTGCCGCCGCCGAAATGAGTGCAACGGCAACCGACCTGCAATCACTGGTCAGCCAGTTTAAGTTGCGGTAGTTGAGCCGCGAACGTGTCCAAATTTATGAGCCGCGAACGTGGGAGAGCGGAGGGTAAACCATAAACATCCGCTCTCTCACGTCCTCGGCTCGTTGATCGATTATGACCTCGGTTGACCTCTTGCAAAAGGAAAAAGAATTGTGTATGGTGTGTCGGAAGGTGTGGTTGTTCGATTTCCTTTTGATCTGATATTTTCATGCTGTTTTGGCGAATACTTTTAGGAATTCCGCTTGTCGCGGGAGTTACGGTATTGGCCTATCTGGACGTGTGGCTTTCAGACCATGTTCAAGTTCGGGGGATCATTCTTCTGCCGTTGTTTCTTACGATCCTCGGTTTTCTTTGCGACGAAATCCTCGATCTGCTGGAAGCCGGCGGACTTCATCCCCGTCGTTCGACCGTTTGGATCGGAACATTCGCAATGGTGATTTGTTGCTGGCTGGCATGTGCCGTTCAGGAATACAAAAGTGAAATTATCGGCGATTTCGTTTCGCCTCACGGTTGGCATTGGGCGGCAACGGCAAGCTTGGTTACGCTTTTGGCGATGGCCGGAGGGCTGATTATCGTGTTTGCGGGGGAAATTCTCCGCTATGCCCGGCCGGGAGGGACCCTTATTAACCTGGCGGGGGCCGTTTTTGCAATTTCCTACATCGGACTGTTGGCTTGTTTCGTTATTCAATTGCGAATGGCGTTCGGGATCGCCGCAGTGCTTTCGTTGATTGTCGTTGCGAAAATGTGCGATACTGGAGCCTACACGGTCGGACGAATATTCGGAACCCACAAAATGATTCCGACCATCTCGCCGGGAAAAACGATTGAGGGGTTTTTGGGAGGGCTTTTCTTCGCAATTCTGGGGGCTTGGCTGTGGTTTAACGTAGTTATTCCTCTTGCATTGAGCACGAATTGGTTCGCCGGAAATTCCAATCGGGTTTCACTGTTCGGCTGGTTTTCCTTCGGTTTGGCAGTTGCCATCAGCAGCGTACTCGGCGATTTGGCCGCGTCGTTAATCAAACGGGATGTCAAGCGGAAGGATTCCAGCAGTTGGATGCCCGGTTTCGGCGGATTTCTCGATATTTTGGATTCGTTGCTGCTCGCCGCACCGGTCGCCTACGCTTGGTGGGCGTTTCGGCTCGTGAGTTAGCCCGAATAATTCATAGGGTGGGTGGTTTTAAAGTTGGTCGTTTGTGGTAAGATGTTGTTACTGAACAAGTTGCGACGGAATCGCAACACATTTTGCCCAACAAACGACCAAACAGAGTGTACCATGAAATCGCCCG
>CAZNVM010000248.1:0-5292 GCA_964576215.1 uncultured Planctomycetaceae bacterium | reverse complement strand
AGAAAGCGTCCAATACGGTCCGCAGCACTGCGCGGAATATTCTGCGTTGGGGTCGCGGGGAACGGTAAAGTGGTGTGGTTTTTCCTTGAGCCAGTCGTAGACGAAGAATTTTATTTTGGTGTCCGAAGGCGAGTTCCATGTACCGATCACGGAAATTCGATTGTTCCGGCAACCGAATCCCGGCCCATCACACCTTGGTCCCGTCTGGGCTGCTTCCTCGGCGAGCGGGTTGTGCTCCGGACAATTCAACGGATAGAGGTAACTGCCATCAGAGTCCCAGTCCGTTGCGATAAGATATCCATTGCCTGGCACAAGCGTTGCCGAGGATTCGTCCGGATTGGCAAGGTTCAAATCGGAAATCGCCCATTCGTAACAGGAAAACGACGTTGTGAAGTAGCACGTGATGTAGCTTGAAAATCCACCGTCGGAGTTATAGATCGGTACGGACTTGCAATTGAGCAATTCGTCAGCGATGCAATTGAAGTAGTTCCCGCATAGTCTGTTATACAACCAACCCGGAATCTGTTCCACGTTATCGTACTGAAACGCATCCGGTATTTCGTAGGTGCAGGTCCACGCTTCTATCGCAACGGTCCGTTGTGTGTGCTGGGTGGAATCGACGCCCGGCATACAGGGGTCCGTTTTGACGGGATCGTAAGAGCACACCATTTGGGTTTTTACGTTCAAGACGTCATGTGGTGCGTATCTCAAGACAGGGTACGGTTCCTCATAAGGGATTTGTGCGCCGCCTTGGGAGATGGAAGTTTTATTCAACACGTTGCCAGGCAACGCCTCACAAAAACTCAAACCGGACGACATATATCCCGCAGGATACTCCGCCACCATGCTGCCGTTGACAGTGATTGGCGTGATGTCAAGAAACCGGTCCTCAAGCGGGATTTCCCGCATTGTCGCTGTACCGGGGCGACACCATCGCTTCGGATCGTAGTAGACGAATTCCATATCGACGGTATATTTGCTACAAAAAAGGATTCGCAAGGCGTTGAATGGGCCTTCGCCGATGATCTCGGCGGGACATTCGACGACAAAAGGGTCGTTGTCGAACGGCGGCAGAAACAAACTGCTGATGGCCGTCATGTAAAATCCACGCCCGGCCTGCTTGTCCCACAAAAAATCGGCGGGATTCGGAGAGCAGGTGCAGGAAACATCGTCCCAACTGCTTCCGGCGGGAACGCTACAGCAGGTTTCCGGAAGCCAGTTCATGGCATTCTCATACACTTGCGGTGAAATACTTGACGGATAGGAATTCGTTCCAGACGTGGTATAGAAGTAAAACGGCTGATTCGTTTTTGCCGACACTCCGATAAATCCGTTTCTTAACGCAGTGCCCGCTTCCCGGAGAAACACGGTTCCGGTTTCAAGAATAATTCCGTACTTCTCCCATTGAATTCTGGAGGAATAATTCACACCCTCCACAACGTCGTCAAAAGTATAGAGCAAACATTTGAGTTCGTCCCAAGGCCGATCCGTGCAATACGGCGTCAAGTCTTTAACGCCGCCCGTTTGCCGGGACACCTCGGTTTTTATGCCTTTCAGATAAACATACTTGGCTTCCATGAATGTATCCTCACCGAGCGGGTCGCCATAGCTGTCGTCAAATCCGATGCCGCACACCTCAGCACAATCGAACAACAATTCCCCGTCTTTCCAGATGTCAAATCGGGCCTTGAGCATATCGCGGTCGTCGCACCAGGACGGACTCGGAACACACTGCTCCACATGAAACTGTTGCAATGGCCACGTGGCGCATCCGCCATACAACAAACCGTTACAGGGGACGTTGCGCCAGTCGTATTCTTTCAAGAAGTTGCCATCGTAAAACAGCGCATACTTTCTCGGCACCCAAAGACCGGTGAGTGAAAAGTACGAGTGCCGGGCCACCTGATCCGACAACACCAAGAGATGATAACAACAGGCGTGCCATGCCTCGTTGTAGGACGTACTTTGAGACCATGTTTTTTTTGCGCCGGTAATAATGTCGCCATCGGTTTCCAACGCCCACACTTCATTCATTTGAACGTCGTCGGCAATGGAATACCGGGCAAACATCCAATTGTTGTCGGCGCAACAGACCAGTTCTTCCTGCATCGTGTTTTCTTCTTCCTGCGTGGGGATCGGCGGCGTTCCCTTGTACGCAACGCCCGGAACGTTCAACAGCAATTTACCGCGATAGCCGATTACGCGATTCGCGCTGCTTTCACCGAAGTTCGCACCCCACCAGTCGCCGCAACATACAAAGGCACCATCGATTGGGACAACCGGAATATCCTCTTCCGTTTTACAGGAATCCACCGAGGTCAGTTCGTCCTGCCATAAAAACCCGTGCAAAACGTATCGGTTGCCGATCAAATCGTGAACGGTCCCCTCCCCCTCGAACCAGTATTCGTGTCGCAAAAAATACCAACTGGAAAATTGCGGACGGGTTTCTTCTTTGCCGTCCCATTTGTTTGTGTCCGTTTCCCATTTCTCCAAGTCCAAAACGCCGATCACGTCAAAATCAATGAGACCACCTTCGGCATTGTAAATCTCGAAGTCGGCAAGCTCCTTGGGAATGTCCCGGTCCGACGGCGGCATGGAATCATCGGTATCTTCCGATCTCCAGAAGCCGGGGATGTCCTCTGTCGTATCGACGTACTTGATGAATCGCCACCATTTTGCATCCCAAAGATTGTTTCGTACGACAAACCGGATCGTGTTGCCGTTCTCACAGCCGTCCATCCGGAACCCGCAGAACACCGGATCGGTTACGCCGCAGACGAAATAGTTGTCGATGCACCGCGTATCGTAGACCAACTGGTTGTCAGGTGGTGCCGTACTGTTCCATTCGTTACACCATTGGACTTCGTCCGGAGGCGGATCGGGGGCAGGCTTGCCGTTTCGGTCGAACGGTAAATCGAGACCGCCGTTTTCGCCCAGGCATAAATTGCATGAACCTTCCGGAACAACGTTGTCCTCTTTCATACAAGCCCATTCCCGCCACTTACTGTACAGATTTCGAGGTCCATGATGACCTGGAACGTATCCGCATCGGCAAAAATCCGGTTCCGGCGGATTGCATCTCTTGCATTCTTTTTTTGTCAAAAAATACGTACCGGGATTTTTCAGCTCCTCCTGCTCTTCCTCGCCGTGTGCGTTCTGGCGTTCCGAGCGGTTGAAAACGTTCCAATTCGTTGTGCAGTATCGTTCGTGATAGTTGTAAATAAACGGCGTCCCGCGACCGTCATACGGCCCCTTGTAGATCAATTGCCGCCGCCAAAAAATGACGCACTCAAAATAGTCCGTCTGGAACCCGATGTAATCTTTCCAATACGGTTTCCAGAGCGAATCTTTTTTCCGGCCAAGACAATTGCCTTCCGACATCGCAACAGCATACGGTTCCGACGGACGCCATGAGATGTAGTTTGTGGCGCGGTATTTGATTTCAAACTCATCCTCGCCGAACGGAAGGACCGCAATCACGCCGTCCGGATTGACCACCCAGAGGTCGCCGCTTTCGAGAAGGAAGTATTCCGGACGGCGAAGTCCGCAACAATGTTCGCAGTGCGAACCGGTGGAACCGGGCACCGCTTGCAAGACCGTTTCGTAGCCGTTCAATTGATAGCCAAGTTTGTCTGGCAGGTACTTTTTCAATCGATCCGGGACTTCGACAATCGGCGGAATGAATTCAACGGATTCAGACATCAGGATCGGGCGTTTTGGTTTTATCGTTCAATTCCGTACAGGTGATGGAGCAGGTGTTTGGGTCAAGGATCAATCGCCACGCGTCGGACCGGATCAATTTCATTTCCGGCTGGTTGCCTTTCGGTGAGCAACTGTCGTTTTCTGTTTTGTAAAAGCAGTCGGCTTGCCGCGACCGGATCGCACCGCCGACCCGAAGCGTCGGAACTTCAAACAGCATCGGAAATCGTTTACCGTTCGCATCTTCCCGAATGAACACGCCCCGGACGCGAGGGACGGTGCAATCGTTGCAAATCCCCTGCGTCTTGGCGTACTCCGGAATCGCGTGGTTTTTCAATTTCAAATAGACCGCCTCAAATTTCGGCGGATCGGGCGGCTTGGGCTTGTCGGACGCTTCCTCTTTGATTTCGTAAGAGACTGGTTCACCGGCCTTCGAATCGTTGTTTTCCCACTTCGGCGTAACGATTTTCAAAACGATTTTCGCCTGCCCCTCCACCTTGGTTGTGTAGGAATCCGGCGACTCCACCTCGTAATAGGTGAACTTCGCTTTCTTGTTCGTCGTTACGGTGATTGTTTCCGTAACTTCATCGTCGCCGGGCTCTTCGGGTTCGCCGGGTTCTTCTTCACCTTCACCATCATCGGGTTCTTCTTCACCTTCACCGCCGCCGCTCCCGCTGTGGTCCAACACGGCTTTGCACTTGACTTTATAGGTCGTGTTTGCCTTGAGGCCGGAAATCGTTGTCGAGAGACCGTTTCCGGTATAGGCGGCCGTCCATGCTGCGCTGCCTTCCCGATATTGGACCGTGTAATAAAGCGCGTCAATATCGTTCCAGTTTAACGAAACGCGATTCAATCCGGCGTTTGCCGTCAAGCCCAGCGTCGCCTTTAACGTAACCACGACGCAAGCGGCCCAGTCGCTTGTCTCTTGCAAGAACGGGTTTATCGCCCTGACACGAAAAAGATATTCCGTTTCCGGCTTCAAACCGACAACAAGCCCTTTCAACAGTCCGTCGCCGGTGAAATTCTGGACAGGCGAGACAAAGACAAATTCCCATTCGCCGCCGGGTTTTCGAATTTCAAACTCGAATAAATCCGCACCCGCCGGAACGTCCCAACTCAACGTCGCCGTTTTCGCTTCCGGTTCACCATAAAAAACGGTCGGCTTTGACAAGCTCATGTTTCTTCCTCCTCATCGTAATATCCATCGTCGTCGTCACCATCGTCGGGATCGTCGTCGAGATCATCGTCGTCGCCGCTGCCGTCGCCATCAACTTCAATGTCAACCGTCTTCTCGGTAAATTTCACTTCGTCACCCTCGATAAGCAGTTCGGCCCAGTCAAGATTCCGACAGAGAGCGTAATCGTAGTCGAGCTGTGCGTTTTCCGGATCGGTCGTCGTTTCCCAGAGCGGCTCGCCGCCGTGATGTTCGGAACTTCCCCATCCCTGTTGCCATGGGGCGGGTTTTGAAGGCAGGATATTGTCGTTATTGAATTTGGTGCCATCGGCGTAAATCCATTCAATCGACAGGCTGGTATCGTCGCCCTGCCGCAAAACAAGCATATCACTGGACGTTTTCGGAACGCGTTTTTTCAG
>CAZNVM010000247.1:0-3096 GCA_964576215.1 uncultured Planctomycetaceae bacterium | reverse complement strand
CCCGAATAATTCATAGGGTGGGTGGTTTTAAAGTTGGTCGTTTGTGGTAAGATGTTGTTACTGAACAAGTTGCGACGGAATCGCAACACATTTTGCCCAACAAACGACCAAACAGAGTGTACCATGAAATCGCCCGCTCCGACAGCCCGACCGGCCAAAAACAAAAAAATCGACGTCAACTTCAACGGCGGCAAACTCACCTCCGACGCCGGAGTGGTTCTCCTCCAAAAAATCGATCAAAAACTCCAACTCACCGAACAAATCAACACGCTCATTCACGATCCACGCGATCCCTTGCTTGTCGCTCACCAGCAAGAACACCTCCTCGCTCAACGCCTCTACTCCATCGCTCTGGGCTACGAAGATGTCAACGACCAAAATTCGTTACGAAAAGACCCTGCCCTGCTTGCCGCCGTCAAGAATGACACCGGTGAAGAACTGCCCCTCGGTTCGCCGTCCACCCTTTCGAGGCTCGAAAATCGGGTCACCAAAAAGGAGCTCGCCGACCTCTCGAAACTCCTTGTCGAGTTCTTCCTCACCTCTTACTCCGTCCCGCCGAAACAAATCATCATCGACGTTGACGCCACCGATGACACCATTCACGGCCATCAGGAAAAAGGGTACTTCAACGGATTCTACGACAGTTATTGTTTCTTGCCGCTCTACTTCTTTTGCGGCGATCAACTGCTTTGGTCGCAACTGCGTTCCAGCAAGACCGGCGGGGCGTATGGGATGATTGCAATCTTTCATTATCTTGTAACGCGAATCAAAAAGAAATGGCCGGACGTGGAGATCGTTTTACGCTCAGACGCCGGGTTTTACAGTCCCCGGTTGCTCAACTACTGTGATCGTCATGGTTACAAATACATCCTCGGCTTCTCCTCGAACGCCGTGTTGAAAAGGGTGTCACAGAGTCTTGTGATCGCGTCGAAATTGTTTTTCAAGGAGGCCGGATCGAAAGAGTCGTTCCGGTTGTACGGAGAGTACGATTATCAAGCCGGGACATGGAGTCACGCGAGAAACATCATCGTAAAAGCGGAGTGGTTGCCGGATGGCGACAATCTCGACGGACGGGAAAACACACGATATATCGTAACGAATATGCTTGGTTCGCCGCAAGATTTGTACGAAGATGTTTATTGTGCCCGTGGTGACATGGAGAACCGGATCAAGGAGCAGCAGATGTTGTTTGCGGACCGGACGAGTTGTCATGGGTTCGAGGCGAACCGTTTCCGGTTGTTTCTTTCGAGTTGTGCGTATGTGCTGATGGAGACGATGCGTCGGACGGCTCTTTTCGGTACGGAAATGGCGAAGGCTCAGTGTAACACGATTCGGATGAAATTACTCAAAGTGGCGGCGGTGGTGACGGAGTCGGTGCGTCGGATTGTGTTTTCGCTGTCGAATGTCTACCCGTTGCGTGATCTATGGTTTCGTATCTACAATCGGCTCCAGCCGGGCTATACTGCACCTTCGGACTAAGGATTGCGACAATTGGAAAACCCGTCAACCGCCGATTGGGGGAAAGGGGGTTTTGTGCCATGAACCCGTGAAACCCGGGGATTTTTCCCCGGTTTTCGACAAAAAACGTCTGAACCCCCGGAAAACTCGACCGCGAATCGGCGTATGAAATATCCGGGCTACCGTGTTGTCATCCACCGTGACGGCAGCATCGTCGGCGTCGACGACGACGATTGGGACAATCGCATCCCATTAACACAATCGGACATTGTCGTCTATGAATTCGATCTCGACCTATTCCGCCGCTCCCTTTGCGACATTCTTGGGTTCCAGTCGTCTGGAACACCATTGCCTGAAATGTCACCAACGGTTCACGTCGGGACATGGGAACCGGAGCCATCCGCCCGATTTCCAGTTTATTTGCTGCAAGTGAACTCATACAATTTACGAGACAAGGTTTTCACACGGATCGTCGAAAAAAAGAGTTTCGGCGAAATTCACCTTGTGCCGTCCCGCGATAAATGGGACGATACCATTTATGAATTGGCCAAAGAGAGTAAAGTCCTCCTCGTCCCGCTTGATGAAGCGATCTGGCTTAAGGATGGGAAGATTTCTCCGACTCCCCTTTGGCCGGAATACCTTACGGCCTTTTGCCAGATGGTCGATATCTCTTTGCCATCGCGGTACCGCAAGGTGGTCCGGGATTATGTTTTCGCTCGGCGGGACGAGGAGTGGTTTCTTCAGTATGGTGAAACAAAGTCCGCGCTGGACCTTGAGTCGCACGGCGCACTGTTCATACAGTATCTTCTCAAACATCCAGGCCAACGGATTCATATCCGGGAACTTTGGGGGGAAATCATGGGAACTGGCAAAAAACGTAAAAAGGCTACGCCCGAATTTGAGGGAATGCAGTCCGTCTTTTTTGATGGCGACGCGGTTCTTGACCCTGAAGCGACAAAAAACTACCGAAATCGTTTGCTGGAACTTTCGGAGTGTCGAATCAAAGCAGAGGAGGACAACGACTTCAGCGAACTGGATCGAATCAACACCGAATTAGAAATGATTGAATCTGCTCTCAAATCTTCACGGGGGTTCGGAGGACGGTCCGTAAAAATCGGAAACGAAAACATAAAACTGGGTGATAGGGTTCGGAAACTCGTAAATAGGTCACTCAGTATTATGAGAAAACGCAACCCAAATATGGCCCGGTTTTTGAAAAACTCACTCAAAATGGGAGTGTATTTCGAATATAAGCCATCTGCTGAGGTTTCATGGAAATTTGAGTAATTATCATCTACTAAATTAGTGATATTTTGACCGGAAAGTGGTGTTTTTTGCCATTTTCCGTTTTTTTTTGGCAAATGACAGATATTTAAAAAAATTACTTATGTCACTGTCCCTCAAGTGTTTACGCAAAATCTGGACGCGTAAACGTCCAGATTGGACGCGCACGCGTCCACCCTTATAGGTAGAGCGACACTGACCAGCAATAACCCAGTCAGGCAAACTCTATCATTCACGTAAACAATCACCATCAATACAAGCACCCTTACCAATGGAGGTTTTCATGGAATTGACATTTCATATCGATCCCGGCGAGCAGATACAAGCAGAATACCTGTTTCTCCTCGGCTTCGG
>CAZNVM010000246.1:0-3518 GCA_964576215.1 uncultured Planctomycetaceae bacterium | reverse complement strand
GTCTCTTCGGACTCTTTGGCGGTGCCGAAAAGCCAGCCGCCGAGGATTTCCCGTGAGTAATATCCGCTTTTCAGCGAGATGGCGGACTCGGACTCGCCTTTTAACTTGCTGCTCGCGGTGCCGGAGTAGAACCATTCGTTGCTCTTGACTTCGCCGCTTACGTTTTCTTTTTCGTCGACGGTATCCGTGCCGGAACTGGTCACCGCATAGCTTTTACCGCCGGTGTTGAGCGTGCCTTTCCCGTTTTTTTGAATGGTTTCGCTTGAGTACGTGTTCTCGCTCGCCATCTCGCCGGACGAAAGCAACCACTCCTTGTCCCCGCCTGACTGTGGTGCCACAACGTTGTGCGTCTCCGTTGCGTCAAAGGTGTTGGTAATGTTCCGCTTGACGGTAACATCTCCGGAAATCGTCGTGCCATAACCATACTGTGTAAACGTGCCCTTGCCGTCCCAGTCGGACCTGGAATCTTCATGCGAGGTGGACGTCGAGGTCCCGCTGTCCAGCTTGATGACACCATTGTCATAGGTTTCCTTCCATTTCGACAAGGTTTTCCAGTGGGAGTTGAATTTTTCGTCAATCGTTCCGTCTTTTTCGTCGATGTTCAAATTCGGCGAATGAATCCAGAATGTGCCGGTCCCTGCGGTGTTGAACGACCCGTCGTCGGAATAATCGAACGACCAGAATCCGGTCGTGGACCATGTTTCATTCAGCCACTCGGACGTGTACTCCGACTTGATGGATTTCGTGTCGTTGATGGTGCCATTGACCGTACCGTTGGCCTTATGGCCTTCCTGCGCGTTCCCCTGTTTGTAGAAATACGTGCCGGTGATCGTGCCGTCCCGATAATGCCGGGTATCGGTGGTGCCACTGCCGAACCCGTCCGAAATGACCCAACTGTCGTTTGCGATAGCGTGGGTTTCCCAGGAGGACGCTTCGCCGTTGTCGTGACCGTTGACGTTCCAGTTGGTCTTGGTTGAGTATTCGATGCCGTTTTTGGTGTATCTTTCCCACGTCGTGCCGCCACCAAAGTAGCTACTGTTGTAGGCATTGGTGTAGTCGGCTCTTCCATCGCCGTCATCAACCTTCCATTCTCCATCAAGCATCGACCAATCGACGTTCCAGGAGGAAGAAGCGTCGTTGTTGCCGCTTTCCTGGGCCTTTCCGTAACAGAAACCGCTGACGATGTTTGGATCGTCAAACTTCATCGTGAACGTGCCGGCGCCATCGTAAGCAAAACCGTTGCTCCAGGAGCCGGTTTCATCCCCGGTGCCGGACGACGTCCAGGTGCCGTTGCTCAGCGTCCCTGTGGTCTTGTAACTCATGGAAAAAACATCGGTGCCGTACTCCGTCGTCGTGCCGGAAAACTTGAACTCGGTGCCACCATCGAGGATCGTTTTGGTGTAAACTCCGTTACCATCGGACGAAAAATCATATTCGTCCAGTCCGCTACCGGTTGCCGTTCCCGAAAAAGACCAAACTTCGTCGATAAGAGTGGCCTCGATTTTTTGACTGGATTCGTCAAAGGTTTTTCCCGATTGAGTTAGCGTTCCCCAGGAACTCCACGCATTCCCTACGGTTCCGCCGCTCCGAAAATATTCGCCGCTGCCGCTATAATGATAGGAGGACGATTCGTCTGACGTGGAATGACCATCGCCGCTGAAGGCCGTCCATTGGTCATCGACAAGCAGCCACAGAATCACTTCATGGTCGTCGGATTTGGCCATGACTTCCGTGCCATGCGTGCCGCTGATGAACCAGGAATCGCCCGGTTGCGAGCTTCCTTTCCAGTATTCTCCTGAGCCGCAACTGTAGTAAGAATTGCCCGATGACCGGGTTGTCATTCCATCTCCGGTAAATACCCAATCGTCATTAGGGCCAGGAATTCCGAGGGGAAGTAGTGCCATCAAACTCAATGAAGTCTGACTCGACGAGTGGCCGCTTTCCGAGATGACACCGGACATACTTGAGTAACTGCCACTGCTTTGGCTTACGGTCGAGTAGGTGCCGGTCCCGCTGTAAAAACTGTCCCATGAGTCCATCAGACTGCTGGACTGCACGCCAACCGTAGTGATCCAGTTCGAGCCTGTCCCGGTCCCGGCTACATGGATGGAGGCTTTATAGCGATAGGCCCCAAATTGCGCGAGGGTTCCGTTGACGAACCCTCCTTCAGTGGCATAACCGTAAGAGCCGGTTCCGACATAACCGTCGCTCACCATCAGCGTTCGCCGTTCGGACGAGGTTTTTTGCGTCGTGTTGGTGTCATGGACCAGCGTCATGAAAACGGTTTCCGTCTTTCCGCCGAGAACCCTGCCCGTCATGGTGTAATACGAGGTGCCCGATTGTTCGGAAACGGTTTCCGTAATGAGATAATGATCGGAAGTCGAAAGATGGTAGGAATAAGAGTAGACACCGGCGATGAACGATGCCACCAGTACGGAAGTGTAACCTCCGTAATAAGCGTTGCCCGAATCGCTGATGCTGTAACAATAATAAACCGTTTCCGAGTAGAACCAATCGCCGTTCCCCAAGTCCCAGCAGACGACACTGCCACCGTGAGAGGCACTACCTGTGGAACTACCGGAACTACTTGACCCGCCGCCGTTACTTCCCCCGCCGCCATTGCCAATATTCTGCTGTGTTACGTCGAATACAAACCGGTAACTTCCGATGCTTTGAGGTATAAACGGCGTATTGCCCCCGAACTGGTAGCCCGTTCCACCGACCGAGATGGTGCCAAAACTGTTGGACTGCGGATCAGTATTGTAGCCGCTCGGAACAGACACCTGTTGTAAGTTGCCCGAATTTTGCGGAAGAACAACGAACAAGAGGGAGCCTTCCTGGATGGCGTTTCCTTCATTATCGACAATTTCAAAGTCGATGATTTCCGCACCTTTTTCATTCGACGGGGCGGCGTAAGTCAAATTGCCCGCCGAATCCAATGTGGCCGTCCCGTATTGTGCCGCGCCCTTCAAAACAATTTGATAAAGGTCCGATAATGCGTTTCCTTGGTTAAATTCATTGGCCGTTACAGAAGCAAAGAGGTCGGCAACTTGCACGGAACCGCCGGATTCCAGGGTCAAAACCTCTACATGGGCTGTGAGCGCGTCTGCAACGACAAGGAGGGTTACCGTCGCATCCTGATGATTTCCTAAAGCGTCGGTGAGGCGATAAACAAACGAGTCCGTTCCCGTAAACCCGGTATCGCCCCCATAGACAAACGACCCATCCTGCGCGATTTGCACCGTCCCGTTGTCCGGGCCGGAAAGCAGGGAAACCCCATAAAGTGCAAGCAGTGAGGAAACGTTTCCCTGACCGGACCGCGTGAGGACATTGGCCAGAACGTCAATCGGAAGGCTTTGGCCGTAGCGGACGACATACAAGCCGTCGGCGGCGATGATACCATCTTCCAACACGGAGAGCGTCACCGTTGCCGCTTTGGAGGTCAAAACGGAATCGGTAATGGCGTAACGGAATGTCACCACTCCGGAAAATCCGCTGACCGGCACAAACGTGAAAGT
>CAZNVM010000245.1:0-5369 GCA_964576215.1 uncultured Planctomycetaceae bacterium | reverse complement strand
GGTAGCCGGGGGTGAGCGGTATTCCGCGAACCCCCGGTAATGGAGCCTGAAAAGTACCCTCGCCGCCAACGGCGGCGCACAAAAACGGCGTTGTGGCACCCCGTTGGGGTGCGTAATTTAGTGGAACCTGTTTTCCGGGGGTTTGACGAGTACGTCTCACCCCCGGCTACCTTGTGTGCCCCCGTTGGGGGCTTAACGAACGTTACTTGCATACGGCGGAGCACCGCCTCCATTCCGCCTTTTTATTAAGGTCAATACCAAACCGGAAGCACCACTACACAAATATTTTGCCTGTTTTGCCCATCTTTCCGTGTGTCGCGTAACACGATATTGTTTTTATGGAAAAATCGGAAATTTAAGGACATTCGGCATAACTCTCATATTGCAACTATTCCGCATTATTGCTAGAATCCACAGCATGATTTGGAAAGTATTATATATTTCTGTTTATTAAACTTGTTCGGAAACGTCAAATTAGCGAATTTAGAGAAATTGGTATTGCCTGAGTTTGGCGAATTGTGGTATTCTACTCCCTTCATTTCCCCAAACAAGGAGGTAATTATGAAGGCAATGTCTTTCTTGCGTCCCCTTCTAATACTCTGTAGTCTGTTTCTTTTCGTTCATGTTGCGGTTGAAGCCGCTGCGCCGATGCCCCCCATAGGCAGTTTGGAAGACCTTTTCGAGGACGATTTCGGCGGTTTTTCGGACAAAACGGTTCAATTCGGCAATCGGAAAAACGTTGCTTTTTCCGCAGTCATTGCAACAAACTCCGCAGACACGTTTCTTATCGTTCAGGCGAAAATCGAACCGGGTTGGCACCTTTATTCGATCACGCAACCCAAAAAGAACGGATTGGGCCCGATTCGCGGGGAGTTCACTTTGACACCCTCGGAGGATTACCAGCTTCCCTATCCGCTCCGAACGGCAAGCGAGCTTCATCTCGAAACTTCCGACGTGTTCGACGGTCTGCTTATCGAGTCGCACGTCAATAATGCCGCCTGGATTGCACACATTCGGATAATGCCGGGAAAAACGCTGGAAACGCTACAAATTTCCGGTTCGTTCAACGGTCAGGTCTGTGAAGGAGAGGGGGGCGTTTGCGTTTTGGTCAACGACGAAACGTTTGAGGCGGTGTACGATCCGGATTTCGACGTAACGCCGTTTCTCGGCAAAACGGACGACCGCCCTTCCATTTTTGCCGCCGCTACCGAAATCACGAAGGAGACGCAATTCACCCCCAACGAAACCGAAACGGTCGATTCGCTCTTGCAGGTACTCCTCTTTGCGTTTCTCGGCGGGATGATCCTGAACATAATGCCATGCGTTTTGCCGGTGATTGGGCTGAAAATTCTCGCCTTTTTCGAACAGGCCGGGAAAAACCGTCTCCACGCTTTCGCACTAAACGTCTGGTACACGGTCGGAATTTTGGCCGTGTTTCTCGTGCTTACGTTTTTGAGCGTCGGACTCAACCGGATGTTTTCGTACGATTTGTTCAACGTGGTGATGGCGTGCGTCGTTTTCGCAATGGCCCTGAGCCTGATGGAAATCTGGGAACTTCAGGTGCCCGGCTTTCTGGGGAGCGGCAAATCAGTTGAACTCATGGAAAAAGAGGGGATTGTCGGTGCCGTATTCAAAGGGATCATCACGACGCTTCTGGCGATTCCGTGCGGTGCGCCGCTTCTCAGCACGGCGTTGCTTTGGGCGGACAACCAAATCCGTGCCGGGGCGACGCACAATGTTTTTCTTGCGTATACGTTTATCGGTCTCGGCATGGCGGCACCGTTTTTGGTGCTCGGTGCGTTTCCGGAACTGCTTCGGTTTTTGCCGAAGCCAGGAATGTGGATGATCACCTTCAAGAAATTCATGGGCTTTTTCCTGCTCACGGCGGTCGTTTGGATTTTGTACTACATTTCGCTCTCGTGCATCGTTCCGACGGTGGCGTTGCTCTTCGCCGTCTGGTTCGGCTGCTGGTTTATCGGACGTTTGCCGCTGACCGCCCCGGCTTCGGAGCGTGGTGTCGCCTGGCTTGTTTCGCTGCTGATCGTCGGTTTGGTCCTGTCTTTCTCGTTCGATCTTCCGAAAGTCGACAATCCGTACACGTTGCAAAAGGCGATGCAAAACCGCCTGAACGAATCGGCGGGTGTTACGAACGACGAACACTGGACTCCGTTCACGGTCGAAAAACTTAACGCCGCTCTTGCGGAAGGAAAACTGGTGCTGGTCGATTTTACGGCGGACTGGTGTTTATCGTGCAAGTATTTCGAGAAGACGGTCCTGCAAACGGACGAAATCAAAACGCTCCTTGAGCAAAAAGGAATCGTTTCGCTCAAGGCGGACTGTACGAAAACGGAGATGGAAGGAGCGGTTTTTCTCGCACGATTTGGTAGCGGCTCCGTTCCGGTTCTTATGCTGTTCACACCGGAAGACCCGACGACTCCCACCATCATTCGCGGCGGATTTTACAAGCAGACCGTGCTGGAGTTGTTGAAGTAGGGCATCGGGCATCGGGCATAGGTGATAAGGAGCTGTCAAAAAATAAAATGCCAAAAATTGCGGAGCGAGTGTTTTTCAAACGGTTCAGTGGAATGTTCCGTTCGAGGTGTCGCGCCCTTAGCACCGGTGGCACCATCAATACTGCGTCCTTATTCCGATAAGGGCATAAGGGCGCAGTGCTTGGTGGCCGCCGCTACTACTAAGGGCGCGCTGTTGCAAGTCCTCTCGAAAATTCCACTGAATCATAACGGGTGTTTTAATTCTTGACAGTTCCTGAGTGAAAAACTTCCTCCAATTTCCGATTCCCAATTCCCGATACCCGATTCCCTTAAATTTCAACACTTTTTCCGGTTTTAATACCATTTCGTTTGCACTTTGAGTAATTTCCGTCCGCACAAGGTTGTCTTGCCGGAAAAAACAGGATAAAAATGAGGTAATCTCCCTCCGTTGTTCGCTCGAAAAACTTTTCACGAAAGGTTTGAAAATGTCTCATGTTTTTTCACCGCAAAAGGATATCACGCTGATACTGCTCCTGTTTCTTTTCACTTGGGCGGCGTTGTCGCTTGTCCAAGCCGCCGATGATCTCCAGGGTAAAATGCTTCTTGAAGCGGAACATTTTGTGGATTACGGTGGTTGGCTGCATGACTCGCAATTCATGGACCAAATGGGTTCGCCGTTCCTTTTGGCTCATGGGCTCGGCGTTCCGGTCAAAGACGCCGTAACAACTTTGAAGGCGGAACCGGGACAATATCGCGTCTGGGTGCGAACCCGGGATTGGGTCGCCAATTGGGATGCGAAAGGCGCGCCCGGTCGATTTCAATTGCTCATTGACGGTAAACCACTTGACACCGTGTTCGGAACCGAAGGGTGCGAGTGGCACTGGCAAGATGGCGGCATCGTCGTGATTGATCGTGTCGAAACTCCGGTTGCCCTGCATGACTTGACTGGATTTGCAGGTCGTTGCGACGCGATTTTCTTTTCCCGCGACCTTGATTTTGAGCCACCAAACGATGATAAGCCGCTAGCGGAATTTCGGCGACGGTTGTTGGGCTTTCCAAAAACGCCGGAATTGGTCGGTGAATTCGATCTTGTCGTTGTCGGCGGGGGAATTGCCGGAACATGTTCTGCAATTTCCGCCGCAAGAAACGGAATCAAGGTCGCTTTGATTCAGGATCGACCCATGCTGGGCGGAAACAACAGTTCCGAAGTGCGCGTCTGGCTGCAAGGAGCGAGAAATCTCGAACCCTACCCGCACGTCGGAAACGTTGTTGCCGAACTTGAGCAAAAGCAGACGGCCCACTATGGTCCCACAAACACGGCAGACATATACGAGGATGAACGCAAACTGGACCTGGTGCGTGCGGAAAAAAATATCACGCTCGTCCTGGAATGCCGGGTGAATGATATTGTCATGGAAGGGAGCCGCATCGTTGGTGTCATCGGTCAGACCACACGTACCAGTCGTAGCTACCAGTTCAACGGTCGAATGTTCGCGGATTGCACCGGCGATGGTTGTCTTGGAGCGATTGCCGGGGCCGACTATGAAATCACTTACGATGGCCACATGGGACCGTGCAACCTTTGGAACGTGATCGAAACAGATTCTCCTTCGCCGTTTCCTCGCTGCCCTTGGGCGATTGATTTGACGGAGAAGCCGTTTCCCGGACGAAGCAACGTCAATGTGTTACAACTCGGCGGTTGGTATTGGGAAAGCGGGTTTTACCATGATCCGATTGGAAAGGCCGAATACATTCGTGACACCAACTTTCGGGCGGCTTACGGGGCTTGGGACGCTTTGAAAAACGTCGATAAGGTTCTCCCCAATCACAAGTTGAATTGGATGGCCCACATTGCCGGCAAACGGGAATCGCGGCGTTTGACGGGGGATGTTGTTCTCTCAAAGCAAGACCTGCTCGAATCGGTCGAGTACGAAGACGCGGCAGTACCGACCGGCTGGAAAATCGACCTGCACCTTCCCAATCCGCAATACGACAAAGGTTTCGAAGGCGAGGAGTTTATCTCCGTAGCCCATTACACGGACTATCCCAAGCCGTACTGGATTCCCTACCGCTGCCTGTATTCACGGAACATTGAGAACCTTTTTATGGCCGGGCGTAACACCAGCGTAACGCACGAGGCTCTCGGAGCAACCCGGGTCATGCGAACCGGCGGATGTATGGGGGAAATTGTCGGAATGGCGGCTTCCCTTTGTGTTGCCAATAACACGACACCCCGCGGTGTGTACCAAAATCACCTTGCCGACCTCAAGGCATTGATGGTCAAAGGCGTTCCCCATTCCCCTGATTTTGTTCCGATTGTTACGACAACACCCGGCAACCGCAGCAACGTCGCTGTAAGTCCGCCGGAGTGGCTTAAAACTGCCGGGGAAAATCTTGCCCCCAAAGCCAAGGTGACTGTTTCCACCGGCACGAAAAGCGGTTTGGTCACGAATCTCAATGATAAACGTGCCAATATCAATGATAACGCCGAACGTTGGGTCAGTACGCCGTCGTCCGAACCGGTTGAGTTCGCCGGTGAAGTCGCACATCTCATCTTCCAAGGCGACCAGTTCCCCGACATGGTGAACCCGGCCCTGTTCGTAGAGTTGCGACACCGGTTCTGCCCGGAGGAGCTTGGACTTTTTCGCGTGAACCTTCTGGATCGGCATGTTGCGTCCGATATGATGCGAGTTGGCGAACAGATCAAGCGTTGCCGGAGATAATCGTTCAGAAATGCCGAGCAAGGCAAGGCCCGGATGAAAACCTTTGCCTTTTTCGGAACGTTTTTTGTTCTTGGCAAAGAATCGGGAGACGATTCGAATCTCGTTTCCGCCGAGAAAGAGGATGTTGACGTTCCGCCAGCCGCGAATGCGAAAC
>CAZNVM010000244.1:0-4673 GCA_964576215.1 uncultured Planctomycetaceae bacterium | reverse complement strand
ATCCATTGATATGCTGTCCTTCGATTTGCGTCATGGGGGGACTCCGTGATGAATGGGGATTGTTGCAAAAACATCTCATCACTGAATTGTAACGGATTAGAACGATTGCGCAATATACCCAAATACGCGCGCTGGCCCTGTCATTCAAACCGTTCCTGATTGGCACGGAAGCCGCTCCCATTCAACGGGAAAGGGGGAGGATTGTATCGATTGTACCAAATATCCCGCGTGATACAAAGTCTTGGAAGTTATTTTTCAAGGAAGCAAAAAATTTTTGAGAAACAACTACTGCGAAAAAACGTTTTCCCGCTTAACGAATCCCTTGTCAAATCCGCAAAAATAATCTAGAATACTCACCGGTGTAACTCGTCCGAAACCTTTCTTAAGGGCTTCGTCAGATTTTTTTCCTGTGTTACCATGACTCCAAAAATGTTCGCCGACACAAATTTTTCCGGTTTTTTACCGTTTGCTTTCCTCGACAGTATATGGAACAGTGCTCCTCCCTGGATCAAAGCCTTGCAGTGGATTGATTTGGGCGCACTGGGCGTGGTCGTCGCTTTTTGCGTTCTCGTTCTCCTGTTTCGTGCAATATTCCCGAAAGTCGGTGCGATTGCCTGGGTAACGACCAAAGAAGCGATTCAGCAACCGCTGTTTTTGATCTTGACGATTCTCGGTCTGTTTGCGCTGTTCATTTTCCTCTTTCTTCCGTACAACACGCTTGGAGAGGATATTGTCATGGTCATTACGCAGGGTTTAACACTGATTAAGCTCATGGCCGTCTTCCTGGCGATCTGGACGGCAAGTACGTCGATTGCCGACGAAATCGAAGGGAAAACCGCCCTGATGATCCTTGCCAAACCGGTCGGACGGCGCAGTTTCGTCATCGGAAAATTTCTCGGCGTGATGATTGCAGTAACGATTCTCTTTTTGATTCTCGGAATTTTCTTTGCCAACACGATTTCGTACAAACTCGTCTACGATGCCAGAGAGTCTGCGAAAGAGATCCCCAGCGCGCTGGAATGTCTTGGCAAGATCGTGGAAATTCTGCCCGGTCTGGTTTTGGCGTATCTGGAAACGATGATTCTTGCGGCGGTTGCCGTTGCCATTTCGACACGGCTTACGCTGTTGCCGAACCTGACGATTTCGCTTTCGATTTACATTTTGGGACACCTGGTCCCGCAAATCGTGCAGTCGTCCGTCGGACAGTTGCCGATGGTTGCGTTCGTCGGCGAACTTTCCAGTGCCGTCTTGCCGGTGCTCGACCATTTCAGCATGGAAACCGCCGTCGCCATGAAACGTACCCTGCCGTGGGCTTACGTTCTCTGGGCGGCCCTGTACGCCGCAATTTATTGCCTCGTCGCTCTACTGGTCTCGCTCTTGTTGTTCGAAGAACGAGATTTGGCGTAAACAAGCGGCCGTTGGTGATTAGTGGCCCACCTCCCCTCAAATGAACAAATGAAACATCCGATTTTATCTGCCGTTTTGTTCGCTTTTTGCATACCGTCGGCGTTCTCGCAAAACCTGCTGGATGCTCTCGTCGCTCCGGGAACGCAAGCCGTTGTTCTCGGCGAAGGGTACGGTTTCTGCGAAGGTCCGGCAGCGGACGCTTTGGGAAACATTTACTTTTCCGACGGTGCAAAGGACACGATTCACTTTTATCCCTACGGACAAGCCGTTCAGAAATTTGCGGATTCTCTCGACGCCAACGGCATGATGTTCAACTCGCTTGGCGAACTCGGCGTTTGCGAAGGGGCCGCATTTCAGGTCGTCGCGTTCAATCCACGCACGAAAAAAAAACGATCTCTCATCAGTAATATCACGGGAGAACGTGCTTTTAACGAGCCGAACGATTTGACGTTTGACGCAACCAACGGGTTCTATTTTACGGACCCGAATTACAAGCATCGCGGCCAGGAAACCCTCCGCAAGGAAGATGTGTATTACGTTTCGAACGTCGGCGAAGTGAGTTGCGTTTCGACCGTGTGCAAGCAGCCGAACGGAATCCTGTTGACGCCGGACGATAAATTCCTGTACGTTGCCGATTGTGCCGGAAAGCTCATTTATCGTTACAAAGTCGATGGTCCCGGTGAATTGTCCGACGAAAGGCTTTGGATCGATATTGGTGCCCATCCGGATGGGATGACGCTTGATACTCAGGGGAATCTCTACCTCGCCTGCGGTCCGGCCGGCGTGTTGATTTACGACAAAGAGGGAAAAAAGATCGGAACGCTTTCCAAAGAGCACGGCATACCCTACGCATCCAACTGCGTCTTCGGTGGTCCGAACTTTTCGATTCTGTACATGACGTCGGTGGACAAGTTCCTCGGTATCCCGACGAAAACGACAGGGATTCGATCACGACACGTCGAACTCGTACCGTAATCGACCCCACTCATTCCCCGATGATCTTGATTAAGACCCGTTTGTTTCGCTTGCCGTCGAATTCGCCGTAGAAAACCTGTTCCCAAGGGCCTAAATCGAGTTTTCCATTGGTAATGGCGACAACGACTTCGCGCCCCATGATCTGGCGTTTGTGGTGGGCGTCGCCATTGTCCTCGCCGGTTCGGTTGTGCTTGTACCGGGCCGGCGAGGGATCGCACGGGGCGAGTTCCTCCAACCACCGCTTGTAATCTTCGTGGAGGCCGGACTCGTCGTCGTTGATGAACACCGAAGCGGTGATGTGCATCGCATTACACAACAGCAATCCTTCCTGGACGCCGCTTTTCCGGGTCGCCTCCTGAAGTTTCGGCGTGATATTGACGAACCCCATCCGTGCAGGAACGTTCATCAGCAAGTATTCCGTCAAATGTTTCATGTGAGTGCCCGGTTAATGGGAATTTCCACGTAATGGATTGATTGCGGTCCTGTTTCAATAATCCTCTTCCTCAACCGGGTCAAGAAACCCTTCCAAGTGTCGGCAGCGAAGCGGATTTTGGAGTTTTTCAACCGCTTTGGCTTCGATTTGGCGGACACGTTCCCGGGTCACCTGGAAAATGCGTCCGACTTCTTCGAGGGTGTACGAATAACTCCCTTCCAGACCGTACCGGAGTTTGAGAATTTCCCTTTCCCGAGGGGTAAGCATCTTGAGAACTTTACCGATTTCCGTTTTGAGCATCTCGTTGGACGCCGATTTTTCCGGACGTTCAAAGCTGTTATCGGACACAAACTCGCCGAAACAGGTGTCATCCATGTCGCCGACCGGGTGTTCCAGCGAAATCGGGTTGGTCCCCATTTGCATGATTCGCCTCGCTTCATCAACCGGAATCTCGGCGGCGTGGGCGATTTCCGAGATGCCCGGTTCACGGCCGGTGCGTTGGTAGAGGTTGCGTGACACCGCCCGGAGCTTTGTGAGCGCATCAATCATGTGGACCGGAATCCGAATCGTTCTCGCCTGCTCTGCAATCGCACGGGTAATCGCCTGCCGAATCCACCAGGTCGCATAAGTGGAAAATTTGTAACCGCGACGGTATTCAAACTTGTCGACCGCCCGCATGAGGCCGGTGTTCCCTTCCTGAATCAGGTCGAGAAAGCTCATGCCGCGATTACGGTACTTTTTCGCAATGGACACCACGAGCCGCAAATTGCCCCGCGACAACTCGCTTTTCGCCTGCTCGTAAGCGGCAAGCCGGGTTCTCATAAGCTTGACGCGATTCCGCAAAGACCGCGGACTTTCCTGAGCCGTGAGGATCAACTGCCGCAGTTCGTTGCGGAGCATGATCCGGCGTTCCGGCACCATGTTCGATTTCCTGCCGGAAAGAAGATTACGAATCGTGTCCATCCGGTCGGAAATTTTTTCAAGCTGCTTCATCAAAGCGTGAACCCGGCGGGTTCTCAGTGCCATTTCCTCGACGAGAACGAGTGCCCTGCGGCGTCTTTGCAAAAACCGGGTTCTCGCTTGCTGTTTGGTTTTCGGCGACGTGCTTTTTCGTACCAATAATTCGAAGTCGTCGGTCGTCGATTCCAAAAGAGCGGCAAGCGTTTGCAAGTTGGCCGGCATCCGCTTGAGAATCTGGTCTTTCGCAAGCCGTTCCGTCGCGGCAATTTTCATCGTGCGGTCAAACGGCAACTTGCCGTGATACACTTTCGTCAGGACGCCGAACGCCGTTTGAAGAGCGAGCGGGCTTTCCATGACACTACGGCGGAACAGACGCCGGGTCAGTTCGATTTTCTTCGAGCAAATGATTTCCTCGTCTTTGGTGAGCAGTCCCAGCCCCGACATTTGATTGAGGTACAGCCGGATCGGGTCGCTACTCCATTTTTCGACTTCTTCAGGCAGTTTCGGAAGCGGTTTTTCGACTGGCTCGACTTCCTCGACAAGCATGGCGTCAAACTCGTCGTCCTCCTGAAGTTTGAAGAGTTCCTCGTCGGAAATTTCCTCGTCGGTCAGCTCGATATGTTGCTGATCGAGTGAATCGATAAACTCTGACAAGTACATCGAGTCGAACGAATCGTCGTTCGGCATACGATCAATGATCTCGTCGAGCGTCAAATGACCCTGATTTTTCCCTTTGGTAATCAGGTCCTGGAAATCACATTCAAAAAAGTCCAGTCTTGGCATAAAAAACTCCTCCTTAAGTTTTTAGTGGTTAGTGATTAGTGATTAGTGATTAGTGATTAGTGATTAGTGATTAGTGATTAGTGATTAGTGATTAGTGATTAGTGATTAGTGATTA
>CAZNVM010000243.1:0-1787 GCA_964576215.1 uncultured Planctomycetaceae bacterium | reverse complement strand
GCGCGGCAAGGAACGAATCCCCGCCCCTGCCGAGAAGAAGAGCCAAGAGTCCGGCAACGTGTCGCCGTTGCTGTTCGTTGAGTCGTTCGAGTAAAAGTTCAACTTGTTCACCATGTTGCAAAAGTGTTTCACGTCCCTGTTGATTGGAAACCATGTTTTTTTCTCCCGTTTCGCGGAATTGCGAAACGAAAGATTAACATATCCGCCCATTTGATCAAACATCAATTTGAGTAATTTATTTTTTGACTGTTACTAATACTACAGCGGAATGCTTAGGTCCATTTACACCGATGAATTTTCCGTAAGTCGATGCCTCGTCGGTCGATTCGTTTTCGTGTTGTTCGTCGGTGGCAGGACGTAGCCAGTGCGTTGCGTTGTTGGTAGTATTCGTTGATTTTTAAAATTCGTAAGGGCGTTGCAGGCGGCGTCAGTTCCGATGCCATCGCCCGCACGACCTGGTAAAATGTCAATTCGCTGTTTTTTTTGGCGAGTTTTTCCGCAAGGCAAGCCATTGCGTTTGCAAAAAATAATACGCAAGCGAGCCCAGTAATAAATGTCGAATCAAGCCTTGATAATTCCGGCCTTCATAATGATCCAAGCCGATCTTTTGCTTCGTGTCCTGGAAGGATCGCTCCACGCGCCAACGGCTGAACGCCGACAGCAACAAGTCGTCAAGCGGCACGTCCCCAGTCGCATTGCTCACAAAATATTTGATCTCTTCTTCCTTCTCGTTCATCACGTTTCGCGCGACGATCAATCGCAACGGTTTGTCCCAGGGGGCACCATGCTTTGTCTTGCGAATAAAAATTTCGCACTTCTTGGTCTCCCAAATCACAGGCCCCTTATTGCTCTCTTTAACGTAATATTTTGTCCACGATTGATCGCGCAGCACCGGCGAATATTTCAACATGTTTTTGACTTCAATCGTTCCGCCCTGGCCTTTGACCAATCGCGGTTTTGTGCGTTTTCGCCCTTGTTTTTCCGACTTCATCGTCGTTTTCGGCAAATGCGACCACGCATAAAACGAGCAGGGCACTTCGCCGATGAACAGTTGATCGCGCTGGTCGAGTTGCCGCAAAAATTCCGGCTTGCCACCGTAGCCTTCGTCGAACGTGAGGAACTCAAACACAATGCCGTTTTCGACGGCACGGTCATATTGCTCCAACGCGATCTCCCACTTGGGGCGATACACGACGTCGTCAGGTATCCCCGCCGCGCGACAACGTTCGCGGTCGTCCGACCATGCTTCCGGCAAAAACAAATCCTGGTCGACGAGCGTGTGAAAGTTATCGATGGCATAGGCAAGATGCACGGTGACGATGCAGTTTTCCGTCTTGCCGACGGTGCCGCAGTATTGTCGTTGCACACCCGGCGTTTTGTCTCCCTTTTTGACGTAACTCGTCTCGTCAATGATGCCGATGGAATGTTTTCCGGCATGTTCACCTGCAATGATTTTTTGCAATTTGGTTTGCATCCGCTCGTGATCCCAACCTTGCTTGTTGAGAAACCACTGCATCGACCGCACCGGCACCCCGGCTTGCAGCGCGATGGCCTCGCAATTCTTCCGCGACAGGCTGGACATCAACCCGGCGATGTAAAGCCGAAAATAATTCCGCGTTATCTCGTCCGCCGCACAGATGTCGAACCGCCTGACAAAGCGTCGCAATTCCGTGCGGATTCCAGGAATTTCAAACATATCCATGTATGCGCCTTCCATGAACACAACTTCATTGAAAAACGCATTTTACATCATTTATAAACTTTTGGACAATACCAGTTTATTGCGC
>CAZNVM010000242.1:0-2257 GCA_964576215.1 uncultured Planctomycetaceae bacterium | reverse complement strand
ACACGAAGATGGAGTTTCTTTGTGAGGGTTTCACGTTGATCGAGCAGCGACTGAAGGAATTGGAGCTGATGGAGTGGGAACCTCGTGAGAAGGAGGAGATACGAAAGTTGCGTGGTTATTTGAATTCACAGAGAGAGCGATTGAATTATCGCGAGCGATTGTCGGAGGGTCGAGCGATAGGAAGTGGTCAGGTGGAGGGTGCGTGCAAGAATATGATAGGGAGGCGGTTGAAGCAAACGGGAGCGAAGTGGCTGGGCTCCCGCCTCAATCGGATGACGGTCCTGTGTGCCGTCCGGTACAGCAGCCACTGGAAAAAATACTGGATTCGGGCTACGTAATGCAAAAAGGTTTTTACGCACCCGCCCTGGCTTGCAGATATTTTCCGGCCTTGCGGGAACGAAGGATTTTTTGTAAAATGCTTTTTTCAAGAGCGTCCAAGTCAATCTGAGCGGCGGTCCTTGCCATAATGATCTCCGTAAAAAGGGGGAAAATGAGAAAAAACATGGACCCTATGTTACCAGAAAAACGCACTCTAAGGAAGACCAATTGGACGACTTTGTAGTACGTTTCCTTGAAATTCTCGTTCGTGACGCCATTCGATCCGTACGTGTAACTCCAGTCCAACGTTTGACTTAGGTTTTCACGACGGTTCGTCGTGGTCGTCCCCTCGGAACGGATTTCCGTTATGTACAATATGTACGGTTGATCGCACCAGTCTTCATAGGAATGGAAGTTGGTTTTTGTTACCGCATCGTATTCATAGCTTGCCTCGGAACGGATTTCCGTCCGGCTGATACCACCGTTGTACAGAGCGTCGCATCTTACCGGCACCGGAAATTCAACGTCCGCAATCGGGCCAACGGCGAGCATTTCCCGCGATTCCAGCGGCTCGAACTGAAGGCGGCGCGTATTGACAGCCTTCGGCTTTTTCGGCTTTTTCGATCCGAGATTGCCGAACAGCGTTCTGGCAACGCGATCAAGAAGGGATTGGCTGACGCTCATGGGTTACTCTTGAATTGTCGGGAAAGGTGATAAATAAGGTGATAAATATTACAATCTTGGTGTCATTTTTTCCGGAAATCTTGTCAGAAATCGAATTTTTCAGATCGGATGAAATGGATTGGATGGTTTCGGTTAATCATTTTCGTTGTTGTACGAAGGGTTTATCCAAGTGTTAAGTTCAAACGGAAAAAAATCTGTCGCGTTGCTATGGTAAAAAACTAAATCGTGCCAAATTTCACCACGTGTCAATGGTTCCGGCTCAGAATAGTGCATCTTTGTATACATTTTTGAATATACCATATTATACTGACAACTGAACCATGCCGGAGCTCGCATAGAAATGAATTTGTAGCCTTGTAATAGTCGCCAATCCCACACTTCCTCAGCTTGAGCGACATGAAAAAAAATCTGGGCGTTTCTGTTTTTCCCATCGAACCACGCTACCAGCTTTCCCAGTGTGAAAAAATCTGGTATCGAATTGTCATGTTCAAAGTAATAGGGATCATAATTCTCTAAATTTTCTATGGCGTTGAGACCACACTGGAAAACCGGTGTTTTTGATGAATACGCATGTTTCTGAAAATACTTACGTGCATCCTCAAGCATCAAAGCTCCACAAGATAAAACAAGTGCTACTGGAATGATTTCTGTTTCATCGAGAAGATTATCCTGATAGACATCGTTAGCATGAAAATGATCATACTTTAACGGGTCAGTAATCTTCATTGTATCGCCTAGCCACTGTCGGAACTTAAAATAATTAGGTGTTGAACGCATAATGATCTGTTTTTACCACGGGGCGATTGGCCCGCTAAGGAATTTTTCAAGGTATTCACGGGCATCTGTAGGCATTGTCCAGTTTTTGGGTGGTTTGTGTTTCCACGTACCATCCATGTTTAACGCAACTTTTTTGCCTTTGTAGATAGGAAAATGAACATGAGGAAGTTCATGTGTTATAAGATTTGTGAAATGGAAATCGTCAAAATACTTTGCTACTTTGGCATACTTTCCTTTCAAGCCTTTTTCTGCATCTTTTGCTGCCTTGGCAAGACCGCCAATGGCACTAATATCACTTTTTAAGACACCCTTGCTTGCCTTCGCTTCTTGCTTCAGCCCTTTGGCCAAGCTACCGGCTTCGCCGATGACACCAATGATGGCTGGGGCACTGAGGAACGCGCCGCTAATGCAACGGTCGAGCACCGATTGGCTGCGGTCCGATGCGATGTCGAGCATGATGATACCACTCGTTCCGGAC